>JALZOI010000325.1 GCA_030857245.1 Myxococcota bacterium | reverse complement strand
CACCAGTGGAGGCGTCGCGCGATCCGGTCGACCGAGCGGCACCGAGAGCATGAGGGCGAGCCCCGGCTTGTACCTCACGGGATCCGGCGTGGTGTCCCAGTAGGCGATCGCCGAGGCGAGCACCGCACCGTCCGCGAAGCTGAGCTGCGCCCCCGCCGAGACGACGAGGTTCGCCGGACCCGAGGTGACCTCGGCGTCGTCGCCGAACACCGGGCCGCTCGACGTGCCCTTCTGCTGGATCGTCGGGTGGTGGCGCATCGTCAGGCCGCCGAACAGCGAGAGCTCGTCGCTCGCGCGGTAGCTCGGTGTCACCGACACGGCGCCGGTCTCGACGAGGTCACGGCCGGCGGTCTGCACCGCGTACGGAAAGCAGGTCTCGCCGGCGGCGCACGTGTAGTACTCGACGTACGGCACGCTCCACAGGATCGCCTCGACGCCGATGCCGATCCGCAGGCGCGGGTTCCCGGTGGCGAACGAGTAGTCCATCGTCATGCCATAGCCGGTGACGTTGCCGTTCTCGACCGGCGGCTGCGTGCTCCTGGGCGCCTGCGCGCCGGCATCGAGCCCGGCCTCGTAGAGGAAGCCGAACGAGAAGCCCTCCCCGACCTTCGCTCGCAGCCCGCCGCGCAGCTGCGTGCCCGGGATCTCGACGCCCGCGTTGGGATCGTCCCCGACGGTCGGCTTGCCGAGCGACATGACGCTCGATGCGCCGACGTCGAGCTGGCCGCGTCCGGTCAACGGCTGGCCGCTGTCGAGGCGCGGGGTGGCGCGCGGCACGAGCGCGGCGCGGTTGTAGTTGTACTGCCCGCACGCTCCGAGCAGGAGCACGAGCCACGGCATGCATCGCATCCGGCGAGGGTAGCCCGGCGGCGCGGCGGCATGCCCGCCCGGCGCCGCCCGGGCCACTTGTTGCCGCCCACTACCGGGTGATCCGGTCCCGCGCACGGCCCACCGTGGACTGCCCGCGCGACGGATCGCCCCGGCGCGCCGCTGGACAGCGTGCCCGTGCCTGGTACGGTCCGCGCCCGATGTGGCCCGAGCTCGAGCAGGCACTAGGCGTCGACCGCCCCGTCGTCGTCCATGGCGCCACGCCGGGCTGGGCCGCGTGGCTGGCTTCCGAGCTCGCCGAGCGCGAGCCGCTCGTCATCGTCGTCGCGGCCGATGACGCGGCCGCCCGCCGGCTCGAGAGCGACGTCCGGTTCTTTCGGGGCGGCACGCGCGATCTCGCGGCGCAGCTCGACGAGATCGCGGCACTCCCCGGCATCGACGTCTCGCCGTACGCGGATCTGTCGCCCGACCGCACGCAGATCGTCGAGCGGATGGCGACGCTGTACCGGCTGACCCAGCCCGCGCTCCACCCGCGCGTGATCGTCACGAGCGCCGAGGCGCTGCTCCGCAAGACGCTCGCGCCAGCCGAGCTCGCGAGCCGCGGCCGCACGCTCGCGACCGGCGAGACGATCGACCGCGACGAGCTCGCGGCGCTGCTGGTGGCGGGCGGCTGGTCGCGCACGCCGGTCGTCGACGAGCCCGGCACGTTCGCGGTGCGCGGCGGCGTGATCGACGTGTTCGCGCCGCTGGCACCCCACCCCGTACGCATCGAGCTGTTCGGCGACGAGGTCGAGTCGCTGCGCTGGTTCGAGGCGGAGTCGCAGCGCACGCTGCGCCCGGTCGACCGCATCCACCTCCACCCCGTCCGCGAGACCATCTCGACCGGCGAGCGCGACGTCCGCGCGCGGCTCCGCGAGTACGCCGACGAGATCGCGCATCCGACGAAGGCGACCCGCCGGCTGATCGAGCAGCTCGAAGCCGCGGGCGCGACGCGCGATGGCAAGGGCGGCGGCGCCGCGGTGTTCGTCGGCATCGAGGGCCTGACGCCCGCGTTCCACGACGCGATGGTGGCACCGGCCGCGTACGTGCCCGCGGCTGCGCGCTGGCTCGTCGTCGATCCCGACGCCTGCCGGCGCACGATCAGCGACGCCTGGATGGACGCCGAGGCTCGCTACCCGGCGCGCCGGGCCGAGACCACGGAGCTGGCGTATCCGCCGTCCGCGCACTTCGTGACCGCCGACGACGCCGGCGCGTTCTCCGCGCCGCGCCGGATCCTGCTGCCGACGCTCGAGCTGTTCGATGTCGGCGACGCCCTGCGGTTGCGCGCCGAGGTCGACGATCTCCGGACCCTGCGGCAGGAGCTCGAGCACGCGCGGACGTTCGGCGACACCGAGCACGTGCAGCCGCTGATCGCGCGGCTCGGCGGCTGGCAGCGCGACGGCGTGCGCGTCGCGATCGCGTGCGATTCGCAGAGCCGCATCGACCGCCTGGCGGGCGTGCTGACCGCGCGCGGCATCGACGTCCGGATCGCGCCGCCGGATGCGCGGCCGACCGGCTTCCTCGGCGTCACGATCGTGCCGGGCGCGCCCGCGGATGGCTTCGCGTCCCCGCGCGACGGCATCGCGGTGATCACCGCGGCCGACATCTTCGGGCACCGCACGCACCACCCGGCGAGCAAGCGCAAGCGCGCGAAGGACGCGCTGCTCGGCGGGGTCGCCGACTTCAGCCAGCTCGCGCCCGGCGACTACCTCGTCCACCAGCGCCACGGCGTCGGCCGCTACCTCGGGCTCAAGAAGCTCGCGGTCGGCACGGTGTCACTGCTCCAGACCGTCGCGGTCGGCGCACCGATCCCGAAGCCGCTCGAGATCGACGCGCTCCAGCTCGAGTACGACGGCGGCTCGCTCTATCTCCCGGTGTACCGGCTCGGCGAGGTCCAGCGCTACGTCGGTGCCGAGGGGCACGCGCCGAAGCTCGACAAGCTCGGCGGCCAGACCTGGGAGATCACGCGCAGCAAGGTCGCGCGGCACATCCGCGCGCTCGCCGAGGAGCTGCTCCAGCTGTACGCACAGCGCGCCTCGCTGCCGGGCCACCAGTTCCCGCCCGCCGACGACAGCTACCGCGAGCTCGAGGCGACGTTCCCGTTCGACGAGACGCCCGATCAGGCCGCGGCGATCGACGCGGTGCTCGGAGACATGGAATCCCCGCGCGCCATGGACCGGCTGGTCTGCGGCGACGTCGGGTATGGCAAGACCGAGGTCGCGCTGCGCGCGCTGTTCCGCGCCGTCCAGGGCGGGCGCCAGGCCTGCATCCTCGCGCCGACGACGGTGCTCGTCGAGCAGCACTACCGGACGATGACCGAGCGCTACGCGGGCTTCCCGGTCAACCTCGGCAAGCTGTCGCGGTTCCAGAGCAAGGCCGAGCAGATCGAGACCGTGAAGCAGCTCTCCGAGGGCAAGGTCGACATCGTGGTCGGCACCCACCGGTTGCTGTCGCCCGACGTCCGCTTCAAGGACCTCGGGCTGCTCGTGATCGACGAGGAGCAGCGCTTCGGCGTCGCGCACAAGGAGAAGATCAAGAAGGCACGCACCCAGGTCGACGTGCTGACGCTGACCGCGACGCCGATCCCGCGGACGCTGCACCTCGCGATGGCGAACCTCCGCGATCTCTCGATCATCGCGACGCCACCGGCGGATCGCCGCGCCGTCCGCACGTTCGTCTCGCGGATCGACGACATGGTGATCCGCGAGGCGATCGAGCGTGAGCTCGGACGCGGCGGTCAGGTGTTCTTCATCACGCCGACGATCGGCACCGCCACGATCGCGGCGCGGCCCGAGGCGCGCGGCGGGCCCAAGCGCAACGGCCACCCGTACGGAGACCCGGCGGATCCGCACGACCACCGCCCGCAGCGCAAGGTGACCCCGCGCGACGACAACCGCTCGATCGAGGAGTGGGCCGCGTACCTCAAGGGGCTCGTGCCGCGCGCGCGGATCGGCATCGGCCATGGCGGACTGACCGCCGAGCAGCTCGAGAAGGTGATGGTCCAGTTCGTCAGCGGCGAGCTCGACATCCTGATCGCGACGACGATCGTCGAGAGCGGCCTCGACATCCCGCGCGCGAACACGATGTTCGTGGCGCGCGCCGACGCGTTCGGCCTCGCCCAGCTCTACCAGCTGCGCGGGCGGATCGGCCGGAGCAAGGAGCGCGCGTACTGCTACCTCCTCGTGCCCGAGCCCGAGCACATCACCGACGAGGCGCGCCGCCGACTCGAGACGCTGCAGCGGTTCACCGAGCTCGGCGCGGGCTTCCAGATCGCGTCGCAGGATCTCGAGATCCGCGGGGGCGGCGAGCTCCTCGGTGGGAAGCAGTCGGGGTCGATCGCCGCGGTCGGCTTCGACCAGTACGTCAAGATGCTCGATCGCGCGGTCGCCGAGCTCGGCGGCAAGCCGATCCACTCCGAGATCGATCCCGAGCTGACGATCGAGACGCCCGGCTTCATCCCCGACGACTACGTCCCGGATCCGGGGCAGCGCCTCGAGCTCTACAAGCGGCTGTCGGCGGTCGAGACCGACGACGACCTGCGCGACGTCATGGCCGAGATCTCCGACCGCTATGGTCCCACCCCGGGCGAGGTCGTGCTGCTCGGCGAGATCATGGGCGTCAAGGCGATCGCCCGCAGCATGGGCGTGCTCTCGCTCGAGCTCTCCGCGTCGCGGGTCGCGGTCGCGCTGCCGCCGAACAGCCCCGTGCTCCAGCCGATCATCGCGGCCGGGTTCCGCAAGCTGCAGGACGGCCGGTTCGGGATGGCGCCGCCGAGCCCCGGCGGCCCGGCGGGCGCGCGGCGAGCGCTGCTCGATGCGCTGTCCCGCGTGAGCTGAGCCAGCACGCGTGATCAGCGGCACCGACGGCGGTCGGTGCGGCAGGCGGGGCTTGTTGCAGGCTCCGGCCCGTGCTACGTGAACCTATCGTGATGATTCGGGTTCTCGTCCGTGTCGGGCTCGCATGCGCGCTGCTGTCTGGAGTGGCCGGGGCGTCCGGATCGCTGGGGTGCCACAAGAAGGACACCGACGCGACCAAGGGCGAGGCGACCACCGGCCCCGGCCAGCGCGCCAACGCGCCGGCGCAGAACGTCGAGGAGCTCAAGACGCCGCTCGCGAAGATCGACGACATCACGATCACGCTCGGCGAGTTCCAGGAGCGCATCAACCGGCAGTCGCCGTACATCCGCGCCCGCTACACGTCACTCGAACAGAAGAAGGAGTTCCTCGATTCGCTGGTGCGCTTCGAGGTGCTCGCGAAGGAAGCGTATCGCCGCGGCATGGACAAGGACCCCGAGGTGGTCCGGACCATGAAGCAGGTGATGATCCAGAAGCTGATGCGCGACGAGTTCGACGCCAAGGTCACGGCGGACACCGTCCCCGACGCCGACATGAAGGCGTACTACGACGCGAACCTCGCCGAGTACGTCAAGCCCGAGGAGGTCCGCGTGTCGGCGGTGATCCTCAAGAACAAGGCGCAGGCCGAGCGCGTGGCCATCGAGGCTCGCGGCGATGCTGGCAAGACCAACAAGGGCTTCCGCGACCTCGTCATGAAGTACTCGGCCGACGAGGACACCAAGCTGCGCGGCGGTGATCTGCGCTACCTCGACGCGGCGAACAAGGAGCTGCCGGCGCCGGTCGTGAAGGCCGCGCTCTCGCTCGTCAACACCGGCGACGTCTCGACCGCGATCGATGCCGGGAACGGCACCTGGTACGTGCTCAAGCAGACCGGCCGCCGCAAGTCGATGACGAAGTCGTTCGACGATGCGAAGTCGCAGATCCGCAACAAGCTGTTCCGCGACAGCCGGCTCAAGGCGCAGAAGGACTTCGTCGATGGCCTGCGCGCCAAGGCCAAGATCGAGATCAACGAGGCGAACCTCGCGAAGGTGCGGATCGACACGTCATCGGCCACCGATGACGGCCACGGCCATGACCTGGTCACCCCGCCGCTGCCGGGCACCACCACCCAGAATCCACCACCGCCTGTCGCGCCCGCCGTGCCGGGTGCGCCGGTTGCGGCCCCCCCGGGCGGGTCGGCAACCGGCGCGGGCAACCGCTAGCTCGTTCGAGAGGTCACCATGTTCGTGCGGATCCGCCTCCTGACTTCCCTGCTCCTCGCGGCGACCACGCTGGCCGCGACCGCGCCTGCCTTCGCGGAGACCCCCGCGGCCCGGCCGACGTCGCCCAACAGCGGGCGCAAGCTGATCGTCGAGCGCGTCGTGGCGGTGGTCAACGACTCGATCGTCCTGGCGAGCGAGCTCGAGGCCCGCATGGTGCCGGTGCGCGGCGAGGCGATGCAGATCGCCGATCCCAAGGAGCGCGATCGCCGGCTCGCGAAGCTGTCGACCCAGGTCCTCGACGAGATGGTCAACGAGGAGCTGATCGTCCAGGCTGCCGAGTCGTCGAGGGTCGAGGTCGACGCGAGCGAGGTCCAGGCCGCGCTCGACGAGATCAAGCAGAATAACAACCTCGATGACGCCGGCCTCGCGCAGGCGCTCGCCGCGCAGGGCTACACGCTCGCGAACTACAAGACCGACCTCCGTCGCCAGCTGCTCCGGCTCCGCGCCGTCAACCAGCTCGTCGCGCCCAAGGTCAACGTGACCGAGGAAGATGTCCGCGCGCGCTACGACGAGATGCAGCGCCGCAGCCAGTCGGTCAGCGCCGTCAGCCTGTCGCACATCCTGTTCGCGCTGCCCGAGAAGCCGACCGAACAGCAGCTCGCCGAGGCCAAGGAGAAGGCGGGCAAGGCCATCGCGCGCGTCAAGGCGGGCGAGGCCTTCGTCGAGGTCGCGAAGGAGATGTCCGAGGACGCCAGCACGCGGACGACCGGCGGCGAGCTCGGCTGGTTCCAGCGCGGCAGCATGGCGAACCCCGAGTGGGAGCCGATCGTGTTCTCGATGGAGAAGGGCGACATCCGCGGCCCGGTCACCGGACCCCAGGGCCTTCACGTCTTCCACGTCACCGAAGTCAAGAACAACCAGATCAAGCCCTTCGCCGAGATGAAGGAGCAGATCATGCGCGACCTGCGCCGCCGCGAGATGGACAAGCAGACGCAGACCTGGCTCGAGGACCTTCGCAAGAAGGCCTACATCGACATCAAGCTGCGCTGACGGCGCAGAGCGGAGAACCGGGTCGCCAAGCGCGCCCAGGCCGCCAGGCGCGCCGAGGAAGTTTCAAGGAGGGGCATTTCCCTCCTGTTTCGATCCTTTGCGCCATGGCGCGCGTGGCGCGCTTGGCGACCCTCTCCTCTCTCTGCACTCGTGCCCTGCTTCGCGTCTTCCCTCTGGGTAGGTGCGAAACGCCGATTCGGATCCATCCTCTGGGGATGTGGATCCAGGGCCGCGCGCGATGATGTTCCCGGCGGCTCCGCATACAATCGTCGGCACCTATCGTGGCCGACAATCGCCGTACCAACACGCGCTTCGACGTCTGGATCGAGGCCAAGCTCACCGTCAACGGAAACCCGATCGACTGCACGGTGACGAACCTGTCGCTCGGGGGAGTGCTGGTCGGCGGCACGAAGCAGGCGATGGGACAGCGGCTCCAGATCGCGTTCCGGGTGCCCACGCTCGAGGATGCGATCGAGGTCGGGGCCATCGTGCGGTGGTCCGACGCCAAGGGTGTGGGCCTGCAGTTCGACGGCCTGCGGGCGCGTGACGTATGGGCGCTCAACGAGTACTTCAAGCAGCTGGTCTGATGGCACGCCCATCGGGTCGGGGAGCGCGACCCGGGATTCGATCGTGGCGCTGGCGGCTGGGCCTCGCGAGCCTCGCGTGCGTGCTCGCGACCACGACGCTGGTCGCGGCGGCACCGACCCGACGCGGTGAGCGGATCGCGGTGATCGACCTCGGGCCTGACCCGGCCGCTGGGGCGGTCCGCCAGCAGCTCGCGGCGGCGGTGATCGCCGCCGGCTTCGACCTCGTGATCGGCGACGGCCTCGAGGACGCGCTCGCCGGGCGGAACGTCGACCGGGACGCGGTCGAGGTCGCGGCCGCGCTCGCCGAGGCGCAGCGCGCCTTCGGCGCCCTCGAC
>JALZOI010000324.1 GCA_030857245.1 Myxococcota bacterium | reverse complement strand
GCGCTGGCGGGTGCGGACTGCTCACCGGCCGGCCTGCAGGCGCGGTTCGGCGAGCTCACCGGCGTGCACCTCGACGAGGCCGGCGCGCGGCGCACCACGATCGCGGGGGCGCTCGAGCTCGGGCGCGGCCGGGCCACGCTGTTCATCGGCGATAGCGGGCGGATCGCGATGATCACCGCGGACGATGGCGCGGCGTTCGTGTGCTCCGCCTGAGCCGCTGAGCTTGGCCGCCAGGGCCGCCAAGGGACGCCAAGGAATTTGGGTAGGGCGCACCCCTGGTCCTTCACACCTTTCATGGCGTTCCTGGCGCTCTTGGCGGCCAATCTCCTCCCGCTCTCCGAGCCGCAGATCCGGCCGGTCACGCTTTGTCCGGGAGCGCGACGGCCGCCCGCACCTCGGCGATGGTGTGCTCGCCCCAGTGCTTCACGTGATTCGCGGCGGTGGTCAGCGTGCGCGACTCCATGCGATCGCAGCACACGATGCCGCGCAGGTGATCGACCTCGTGCTGGAGGATCCGCGCGTACCAGCCGGTCGCGACCTTCGTGACCGGCGCGCCGTGCTCGTCGAGGGCCTCGACGCGGACCTTGCGCGCGCGCGGCACGATCATGTTGAACCCCGAGAAGCTGAGGCAGCCCTCGAAGGCGGCGACGACCTCGTCGCTCCGGATCGTCAGCCTCGGGTTCACGAGCACGTGAAACGGGACGGCGGCGCGTTCGCGCGCGGCGAGCTCCTCGGCCGAGAGCTGGCCGTGCCGCGCCGGCGGATCCTCGATGACGACGAGCTGGAGCGACTCACCGATCTGCGGTGCCGCGAGCCCGACCCCGGGCGCCGCGCGCATGGTGTCGCGCATGTCGACGATCAGCCGCTGGATCCGCTCCGATGCGAGCTCCTCGCGCGAGAGCGGACGAGCCTGCTGCCGCAGCACGGGGGCTCCGACCTGGACGATTTCGAGCGTGGCCACGCGCGCACTGTACCGGTCCTGCGGCGCGGTGGCGGGTCATCCCGGTGCCAGGAGCTTGACGAGCCAGCCGAAGAACGCGCGGGTCGGGCCTCGCACGTGGTCGAGGTGGCCGGTGAGCGAGCGTGCGCCGGTTGCGTACGCGAGGATGAGCCCGAGCACCAGCAAGTTTGCGCACGTGACGAACAGGAACGAGAAGATCCGCCCGGCCTCGCGGTGGTCGCTGTGATGGCGATGGGCCGGTGCCCAGTTGCCGATGACGTGCCACGCGAGGGTGAGACCCAGCAGCGCCCCGATCGCGCGAGGGCTGTCGAACCAGTGCGCCGCGATCATGACGAGCACGGCGAACACGGGCACCACGAACGGCGCGATCGCGATCAACCAGCTGCCACGCCCGACGTAGCGCGCATGCCCGCCGGTGCGGAGCGCGGCACCGAGGCCTTGCACCGGATGCAGGGTCAAGAGCGCGAAGAGTGCGTGCGTGAGCTCGTGCTGGACGGTGACCACCGCGTGTAGCGCGGGGCGAGGCCGCAGCACGACGAGCCAGCCCACGAGGAACCCGCCGGCACCGGCGAGCAGCGGGAGCAGCGCACCGGGCCGGCGGCCGAGGTCACGCACCACGAACGTCAGCGCGTAGAGCATGCCGGGGAGGAAGATCAGGCTGAGGAACGCGGTCGGCCACTTCACCCAGCCGACGACGCGATCGACCGGGTCCGAGATCGCCATCGAACCATTGGACACGAAAACGCGCCGCGCGTCGCGCTGCGAGCCACCGAGCCACGATGTGCGCTCCTGCGCAGCAGGTGCGCGGGAGCGTCGCCGAAGTATGGGTGTTCTGGTGGGAAACGCCGAGCGGAGACGGCACGCGGCATGCTTGTGGTCGAACGCATGAACAACGAATTCGGCACCAAGGCCACCGTCAAGGACAGCGTTCAGGGGCTCGTCGATCAGGGCAGCGAGACCGTCGACGCGATCAAGAACCGCGTCGGTGACGTCACCAACACCGTGAAGGAAGGCGGCGGCGCCGCGCTCGATCGCGCGACCACGTTCATCCAGGCGAACCCGCTCAAGAGCCTCGCCATCGCGTTCGGCGCCGGCTACATCGCGATGCGGATCCGTACGAGCCCGCTGTTCAAGGTCGCGATGCTCGGTGGCTTCGGCCTGCTCGGCACCAAGGTGCTGCGCCGTGGCTCGTCGGGGCTCTCGGGCTCGTCGGGCTCGTCGGGCTCGATGACCTCGGGTTACTGAGCCGCGGGTACCGAGCCTCGGGTTACCGAGCCTCGGGCCCCGCTTCGACGTCGCTGCCCTGCATCGCCATCGCGAGTGCAGGTTGAGGCGGCACCGTCGCGAGGTGGCGGCCGAACCGACCCATGACCCACCGGTGCACCAGCGCCTGGCTGAATCGGTAGATCAGCCACGGCAACCGAGGCATGAACTCGTGGATCGCGGTCAGCAAGTGCTGGCCGTCGGGGGTGACGCGAAACTCGAGGCGCCCTCGCTTCGTGGGGCGCGACAGCATCCCGCCGGTCACGTAGAACAGCTGGCGATCGGAGTAGCTGCGGTCGCGCGCGAACTGCAGCACGAGCAGCGGCCGCTTCGAGAAGAAGCCGTAGAACGTGCACGTGCGTTCGTGATCGACGTCGACGCGGAGCTGCGGCCACACGCCGTGCGGTAGCCACCGCATGTACTCGTGGGCCGCCCATTCGGCGTCACGGCCCGCGGGCAAGGGGATCCGCTGGACCGAGCGCACGCCGGTCTGCGGAGCCACGGGTGCCGGTCGATACGCCGCCGGCTTCGCGGTCTTCGCGGTCCGCGCCCCGATCGCGAGCGTCCGCGCGACCGCCTCGCGAAACGGCACGCCGGGCATCGCGGCGTGCTCCTGGAGCCGGCGGTCGCGGCAGACCATGTCGTGCTTGAGGCTCTCGATCAGCGGTGACACCAGCGCCGCGGGCGCGCCGGTGACCAGCGAGATCCAGAGCCGCGACAGCTTCGGCGTCAACACCGGCACGCCGAAGCTGCGGCGGGGCGTACCGAGCTCCTCGCCGACGACCTGGATCATGTCGCGATAGCGCAGGGCATCGGGGCCGCCGATGTCGTAGGTGTCGCCATACGTCGCGGTGCGGCCGACGGCGTAGTCGATCAGCGCGGCCGTGGTCTCGAGGTCGATCGCCTGGCAGCGCCGCTCGCTCCACTTCGGCAGCACCATCGCGGGCAGCCGGCGGACGAGCCGCGTGAGGATCTCGAAGGACGACCCGCCCGGCCCGATCACCATGCCCGCGCGGAGCGTCGTGACCGGCACGCCGTGCGAGGCGAGCGCGGCCTCGACCTCGAGCCGGCTCGCGAGGTGATCGGAGAGGTCCTCGGAGGCGTCGAGCTCGGGGACGAGCCCGCCGAGGTACACGATCTGCTCGAGCCCGGCGCGCTTCGCGGCGCGGCCGAAGTTGTCGGCGCAGATCAGATCGAGATCCGCGAACCGACCCTGGACCAGCCGCGCCGACGGCAGCATCGAGTGCACGAGGTAGGCGCCGAAGCGCGCTCCGTGCAGCGCCTCGTCGACGTCCTTCAGCGAGAACAGATCACAGCTCAGCAGGCGCGACCACGCGCCGGTGACGTCGCGGCGCCCCCGGGTGAGGCCGACGACCTCGAGGCGGTCGGTGCGCAGCGCGAGCTGGCGGGCGACGGCCTGGCCGACGAAGCCGGTCGCACCGGCGATGACGATGGAGTCGGAGGACATGGGGTTCGGGGCGGTGGTGCTTCGACGCTCCTGGGCCGGTCCGCGTTACGGGATCGGGAAGGTTCTCCCGGCCGCCACCGCACGCTACGCTGATCCCTCATGACGACCGGTTCCGTGCGACGGATCTTGCTCGCCCGTCACGGTGAGACCGCGTGGAATGCCCTCGGCCGGCTGCAGGGGCACACCGATATCGAGCTCAACGACGCCGGTCGCGAGCAGGCCCGCGCGCTCGCCGCCCGCGTCGCGGACCGCGGGGTCTCCGCGGTGTGGTCGAGCGATCTGGCGCGCGCCCGCCAGACCGCGGCGATCGTCGCCACCACGCTCGGGCTCGCGGCTCCGACCGTCGAGCCCGCGCTGCGCGAGCGGCGGTTCGGCGTGTTCGAGGGGCTGACCCGCGACCAGTGCGCGACCCAGCACCCGACGGCGTGGCAGGCCTGGCAAGCCCAGACCACGGCGCCGCCCGGCGGCGAGCCTCGCGAGGAGGTGACCGCGCGGCTCGCCGGCGTGCTGACGCGGATCGCGACGGCCGCGGGCGGGACGGTGCTCGTCGTCTCGCACGGGGGCGTGATGCGGCTGTGGATGATGGAGCTGCTCGGGCGGACGATCCCGCTGATCGCGAACGGCACGCTCTTCGAGCTCGAGCACGACGGCGCGCGGTTCCAGGCGGTGGACGGGCTCCGTTAGCCGTACTGGACCTGGATCGTCTCGATCACCGCCGTCATCGCCGCCTTCACGACCTCGGTGTCCGGATCGCGGACGACGACATAGCCATCGCCCTCGTAGCTATCCGCGCGCGGCGCGCCGCGGGTCGGCAGCCGGGACTCGACGACGAGGTGGCCGATCCGTTCGTTCGCCTGCTCGACGCCGGTGACGTCGACGACGCGGCCGTGCCCGACCCCGCGCAGGTACGCGACGCCGACCGCGTACTTGCGCTCGAACGGACCGTCGAACGCGTCGTCGACGGTGGCGCGCGCCCAGGCCCGGTACATGTCGGCGTCGTGCGCGTAGGTGTTGGCGAGCACGATGTGCGCGCCCGGCGGCCGCGCGGCGATCTCGCCGATCGCGAGCGAGCCGTCGTCGCGGCGAAACCACTCCATGTGCGTGAACCCGGTCTCGAGGCCGAGTGCCTTGACGGCGCGCACGCCGAGCGCGCGGGCATCGGCGTAGTCGGGCCCGTCGATCTCGCGCGGCAGCACGACCACCCACTGGATCCACGGCGTCTCGGTGACCTCGAGTGGCGTCGGGTAGTAGCGCGAGCACGACTGGAAGCGGACGTCGCCCCCGATCGTGATCGTCTCGAAGCTGTGCTCGCGACCGCGCAGGAACTCCTCCGCGAGGGCGGGGTGGTCGGGCCCGGCGTGCAGCGAGCGGAGCGCGGAGCGCAGCTCGTCGACGGTGTTGATCCGCCAGGTCGCCTTGCAGCCCATGCCGGCGGGCGGCTTGAGCACGAGTGGCAGGCCGACCTCGGTGACGAACGACGCCGCGTCGTCCCACGACCGGATCAGGCGATGGCGGGCGCACGGCAGGCCATGGCGCCGCAGCTCGTCCTTCATCCGCGCCTTGTCGCGGAACAGATCGGCGGTCTCGGGGCCGGTGCCGGTGACGCCGAGCGCGCGGCGGAGCTCGCCGAGCTGGACCTGCAGCGGCTCGAGGATGCCGAGCACCCGGTGGATCGCGCCGTGGCGGCCGATCAGGACGCGAGCGGCCTGGATCAGCTGGCTGGTGTCGAGGCCGTCCTCGACCTGGACGACATCGGCGAACACCCGGGCGTCCGCGCCGGTGGGCGGCTCCTGCACGATCCCGAGCAGGCGAACGTCGGGCAGGCGGGCCGCCGCGCGTGCGAACCGCATGGTGGTTTCCAGCGGGAACGGCCCGGCGAAGATCACGTTCCTCATTGCCGGGCGTTGTAACATGTGGCGAGGTGCTCGCTCGATGAAGGTCATCTTCCTGGCGCCGAGCTATCCGCCCGAGATGCAGCAGTACACGCGCGGCCTCGCGGAGGTCGGCGCGGAGGTGTACGGCGTCGGGGACCAGCCGGTCGGCTCGCTCCCGCGCTCCCTCAAGCAGCACCTCACCGACTACCTGCAGGTCCCGAAGCTGCTCGATGATGACGACGTCGTCGCCCGGGTCCACGCCTGGATGCGGGGCCGCACCGTCGACCGCGTGCTCGCGAACTGGGAGGTCATGGTGCTGACCGCGGCGCGGCTGCGCGAGCGCTTCGGCCTGCCGGGCATGTCCCACGACGCGGTCCGCGGGTTTCGCGACAAGCAGCTGATGAAGGAGCGGGTCGCGGCCGCGGGGCTCCGCGTGCCGCGCTCGGCCCGCATCACGACCGCGAGCGACGCGCGCGACGCGGCCGCCCGACTCGGCTATCCGCTCGTGCTCAAGCCGATCTCGGGCGCGGGCAGCGCCGACACCTACGAGGTCGGCAGCGACCGCGAGCTCGAGGATGCCCTCGGCCGGATGCACCACGTCGAGGAGGCCAGCCTCGAGGAGTTCATCGAGGGCGAGGAGCTCACGTACGACACGGTCTGCGTCGGCGGCAAGCCCGTCTACGCGAACGTCGCGCAGTACCTGCCGAAGCCGCTGATCGCGCGCTCGAACGAGTGGGTCAGCCCGGTGATCGTGACGGTGCGCGAGCTCGCGCAACCCGCGCTCGCCGACGGCATCGCGCTCGGCGACCACGTGCTCACCGCGCTCGGGATGGGCGACGGCTTCACGCACATGGAGTGGTTCCGCAAGCCGAGCGGCGAGGTCGTGTTCGGCGAGATCGGGTGTCGCCCGGCCGGCGCGCACCTCGTCGACCAGATGAACTACACGAGCGACATCGATCTGTTCCGCGAGTGGGCGCGGGTCGCGTGCTGGGGCCGCTTCGAGGCGCCGACCCGCCGCAAGTACAACGTGGCGATCATCTTCAAGCGCGCGCAAGGGCAGGGCCGGATCACGCGGATCACGGGCCTCCACGAGTTCCTGCGAGCCCACGGCGAGCACGTCGTCGAGTCGAAGCTGTCGCCGGTCGGGACGCAGCGCCGCAACTGGAAGCACACGCTCGTCTCGGACGGCTACATCTGCCTGCGGCACCCCGACTGGGCGACCGCGTGCGAGCTCGCGAACATCGTGGCCACGCAGATCACGCTGTACGCGGAGTAGCCGGCATGTCAGCGCCGAGTCTCACTCCCGCCTGACGCTCGTCGCTGGCGAGCTGTGCGCGCGGCCCGTACTGTGGAGGGATGAAGCTCGCCCTCGCCGCCGTGCTGACGCTGTCGCTGACCACGCACGCGTACGCCTTCGAGATCGAGACGCCGGTGTCGAACGGCTGTCACGAGGAGCTGGCGCTCGCGGCCGCCACCATGGCGCGGTTCCCCGATACCGCGGCGGCGCCGGCGCCGACCGAGGACCAGCGCCGCGCGATGAACGACCTCGTGTTCCTGCTGCCGCGCGAGGAGCCGTGGTCGCTCGCGCTGTTGATCGGCGTGCGGTCCAATGATCTCCGCGACAACGCACCGACCAACCTCGACGGCCTGTTCCACGTCCACGACGATCCCGCCGATCAGCCCGCGCACTGCATGCGCCGGCAGGAGGACAACGGACCCGAGGGCGACATCAGCGCGCTCGCGGCGTGCCGCGACTTCATCGTCGGCGAGCTCGAGGCCGGCGGCATGCTCGCCGAGACCGTCGACCTCACCTCGACCGAGCCCGTGTCATCGTTCTTCCGGTTCCGCGGGGTCTACGAGCTCGCGCTGCCGCGCTTCGCGTACCGGCTCGGCCGCGCCGCGCATGCCCTGCAGGACGGCTACACGCACTCGATGCGCGACGCCGAGACCGGCAAGGTCCGCCACGTCCTCAACTGGGTCGACGCGTTCGGCGACAACGAGTACTCCGAGGCCGACGACGGCTACCAGCACCTCAGCGGCCTCGACGATTGCCGCCGCACCGATCCGCACCAGCAGCTCCGCATCGATCGCGCGCGCCAGGCCACCGCGGATCTGTTCGCGGCCGTGGCCGACCAGCGACCCGGCCGCCGCGAGCGCGTGCTCGCGGTCGTCGACGCGGCGCTCGCGCGGATCGATGGTTGCGACTCGACGAATCGCTACTGCGACGCCCCCGAGCTGGAGGAGGACAAGGGCATCCGGACCTTCGGCTGCGCGGTCGCCGGGGGCGCCGGCGGCACCGCGACGGCGCTGCTGATCGCGCTGCTCGTCC
>JALZOI010000966.1 GCA_030857245.1 Myxococcota bacterium | reverse complement strand
GGCCACCGCCGCGTCGGTCACGCCCGCCACCTCGGCGGGCTGCGCCGTGCCGCTCGCACACGCCGAGACGAGCACGGCCGTCCACGCTGATGGGGAGGTACGACGAGGAGCCATGGCTCGGACCTTAGTCGATCTCGGCGGCTGGGGCAGGGGATGGTCCTGGGCTACCGTGGTGCATGTCGTTCATCGCCGAGCTCGAAGCCTGGAAGGCGGTGCGCCTCGCGCCGCTGGTCGCCGCGGGGCAGACGTCCCTCACGAGCACGGAGCCCGACGATCCGACCCAGCTCCTCCAGATCGCGCTCGCCAACGAGATCAACGTCAGCGAGCTCGCCGCCGCCTGGATGCCGTCGACGCCGGAGCTCGCGGTCAAGCTCGCGTTCGCGCGCCAGGCCGGGGACGAGGCGAGCCACTTCCAGCTCGTCGCCGATCGGCTGGCGGCGCTCGGCTTCGACGCGACGCGCTTCCAGCCGACCACGAACCCGATGTTCGAGTACCTGCACTCGCTGACGACGACCGTGGAGCGGATCGCCGCGGGGCTGTTCACGCTCGAGTCGATCGCGTACGGCGTCAACGAGAACTTCATGGCGTACTGCGAGCGCCGCGGCGATCTCGAGACCGTGCGGATCTACCGCGAGTACATCCAGCCCGACGAGCTCGCCCACCAGCAGCTCGGCCAGCGGCTGCTCGCCACGCACGCCACGACGCCCGCGCTCCAGCAGCGGGCGCGCGACACGGTCGGCAGGCTCCTCGAGATCGCGCAGACCACGCGCGCCACCGCCGCGGCCCGGATCGGCACGGCGTGTCTCCCGGGCTGCTGACCGCGGCGCTGATCGGTCAGCGCGGATCGGCGACGTCGACGGTGACGTTGCAGGAGATGCAGATCCGCGGACGACCGCCCCGATAGGGATAGACGTGGTGCTGGAGCCACGCGGGGAAGATCACCAGCGAGCCGGTGCGGGGCGCGATGTCGAACACCGAGGGGAACAGCGGCAGCCCGGGGATGGCGCGCACGCTGCGGCGCGGATCGAGGAAGGCGAGCCGCCCCGCCGGTGCCGGCCCCGGCTCGCCGGCATCGACGTAGTAGGCGGACGACCAGTGGGCGTCGCCGTGATCGTGCGGCACGACGTAGTCGCCGTCGCGCATGATCATCGCCCACGCGGTGAGCGCGTAGCGGAAGCGCGGCAGCTCCGTCACCCCGACGCCGGCAGCGAACCCGCCGATCCCGGCGTCGACCTGGTCGATGATCGTCTGCATCAGCCGCTGGATCATCGGATCGGAGCGCCGGCTGAGATCCGGCGCCGAGTGCCAGCCCCCGATGTTCGAGCGCTGCACGCTCGGCACGCGCGCGGCTTCCGCGAGCAGCGACGTCGCCAGCGCGGCGTTGATAGCCTCCATCTCGGGGAGGTCGAACACCCAGATCGGCGTCGGGAACGGCGAGATCGCGAGCGACGGCTCGATCATCGCCGGAGCCTACGGGGCCACCGCCAGCTAGCGCGCATCGAGCACCTTGCGCGCCTCGACCTGGACCGTGACGTCGGCGTCGGCGGTCGCCGCGCGCTGCAGGGCTTCGCGACCCGCCGGATCGCGGTGCCGCCCGAGCGCGATCGCGGCGGTGCGCCGGACGTCGGCGTGGCCGTCGTGGAGCAGGATGCGCGACAGCGTCTCCACGAGGCCGGCGCCGCGCAGCTTGCCGAGCGACTCGGTCGCCGCGGCGCGGACGCTGTAGTGGTGCTGGTCGAGCGCGAGGTCGCGCAGCCGCTCGCGCGCGGGCTCGTCGCCGGTCGCCTCGAGCGCACGGATGCCGCGGATGCGGAGGTAGATGTCATCAGCCTGGAGGTCCGCGTCGATCGTCCCCGCCGGATCCGCGGTCATCCGGCCGGCGTGCACGAGCCCGCTGCCGAGCTCGCACACAACGGTGCCCTCCTTCAGCGAGACCCGACAGCGCACCAGATCATCGGTCTGCTCGTGCTCGCGCCAGTACTCGAGCGTGTCGCCGGAGAGCCGCGGCTGGGTGGCGATCGCCTGCTGCTCGGGGGCGCGCGGCCCGGCGATGCGGAGCCACGGCTGCTTGCCCGCGACGTGCTCGTCGAGGAACAGCATCGCGAGCGTCGCGAGGACGGTGGGGTCATCGCCGCTCTTCGCCCGTGCGGCGTCGAACGCCGGCTTGGCGTGGAGCATTGCGGGCGAGCCCTCGACCCGGGCCGCGCCGGTCGCACGATGCGGAGGCCCCGGCTCGACGAGGACGAACAGCTCCACACCGGGAACCGTGATCTCCTTCCACGCCGTTGGCTTCGCGCCTCTACCTGCCGAGCCCACCATGTGTCCTTCCTTGCACGCGATCATCGACGCGACGAGAGCCATCCACAAGACCAGCGCGGTTCGCAGCACGCGGGGGGTCATACGCCACCGGCG
>JALZOI010000323.1 GCA_030857245.1 Myxococcota bacterium | reverse complement strand
CGCCGCATCAGAGGCCAGGGTCACCGGCGGTTTCGTGCCGCGCGCGCGCTTGCGAGCCGGCTTCGTCTGCTTGTCTTCACGAGAGGTCGTCGCCATTTGGCAGGACGTCATGCGCGCGCCATGCCAGCGCTGACGCGGCGCAGCGATCGTCAGGCGATCGACGGACCCCCGATGCGGCACACAGGCAGCGCGGTGTCGCGCATGCGCACGCGCGCGCGCGCGGCATCAAGAAGGCCGGGCCCGCGGTGGACCGGCTACGATGACGGCGGCAGGCCCCACGCGGGAGCGAGGGCGTCATAGTCGGCGCGCGGCAGCAGCACGTAGTGCGCGCCGCGGTCGAGCTGGCCGAGCAGGCGGTGGAGCTTGTCCTCCGCCATCGCCGTGCAGCCCACCGTCGTCGAGCGAGGTCCGCTCCACACGTGGAGGAAGATGCAGCTGCCGCCCCCCGGCGTGGCCTCCGGGTTGTGCGCGAGATCGATGACCCACTCGTAGAGATCGTCGGCGCGCCGCATGTCTTCGGCGGTCTTCCAGTCGACGTCGACCTCGCTCGCGTTCACGATCGACGTGTAGCGATCCGACGCAGGATCGTCGACGCACTTCCAGCTCGCGTCGACCCGCTCGTACGGGAGCTCGCCGCCCGCGGGTGGGGTCTCGCCGTAGCCGTACGCCTTGCGCACCGCGAACACCCCCGCCGGCGTCTTGCCGTCGCCTTCGCGCTTCACCGGACCCTCGCGGCCGGCCGGCGCACCGGTCCCATGGACGCCGCTGCCCCACGCCGCGCCGGCCTTGCCGATCACGCCGGGCCACGGGCCCTCGGAGAGCACCCAGCCATCGCCCTGGCGGATCCACAGCCGGAGCTCCGCCACCGTCGCGTCCCACGTCGGGACGATCGCGGTGATCACCTGGGTCGCGGCCCCGGGCACGGGTCCGACGGCGGGCGGCGGCGGCGCGGACTTCGAGCGCCCACACCCCGTGATCGCGAGGCCGATGACGAGCGCGATCGGCGCGCGCGTCACACCGACATCTCGAGCATGCGCTCGATCGGCTTCAGCGCCTTCACGCGGATGTGCTCGGGGACGTCGATCTGCGGCGAGAGATCGCGCATGCAAAGGTAGAGCTTCTCGAGCGTGTTGCGGCGCATGTGCGGGCACAGGTTGCACGCGCAGCTCTCGTCCTCGGGCGGCGCCGGGATCAGCGTCTTGGTGGGCGCGGCCTGCTGCATCTTGTGGAGGATGCCGGCTTCGGTCGCGACGATGAACGTCTGCTTGTCGCTCTTCTTCGCGTGGTCGATGAGGGCGCTCGTCGAGCCGATGAACGCCGCGTGCCGCAGGATGCCCTCGTGGCACTCGGGGTGCGCGATCACGACGGCATCGGGGTGCTTGACCATCAGCGCGAGCAGCCGCTTCTCGGAGAACGTCTCGTGGACGATGCAGGTGCCCTGCCAGCGCACGAGGTCGGGGCGGTTCGCCTGCTTCGCGACCCACGCGCCGAGGTAGCGATCGGGCGCGAACACGATCTTCTGATCGCCCATCGCCTTCACGATCTTGACCGCGTTCGAGGACGTGCAGATCACGTCCGAGAGCGCCTTCACCTCGGCGGAGCAGTTGATGTAGCTGACGACCTTGTGGTCCGGGTACTGCTCGAGCCAGCGCGCGAACACCGGGGCGGGGCAGCCATCCGCGAGCGAGCAGCCGGCCTCGAGGTCGGGGATCACGACGATCTTGTTGGGGTTCAGGATCTTCGCGGTCTCGGCCATGAAGTGGACGCCGCAGAACACGATGACATCGGCCTGCGTCTTCGCGGCCGCCTGCGAGAGCTGGAGCGAGTCGCCGACGTAATCGGCGAGGTCCTGGATCTCGGACTCCTGGTAGTAGTGCGCGAGGATGACGGCGTTGCGCTCCTGCTTGAGCCGCTTGATGCCGGCCTCGAGCTCGTCCGGCGTCATGTCCAGATCGACGGGCACGACGGGCGGGTGCGGGTTACCGACGACCGGCAGCTTGTCCATGGGCAGTTCCATAGCATGGGTGGAGCAGCTTCAGTTGGAACGTCCTGAAGCTCGCGCTCGAGGGTAGCCCGTCCCGTCGGGCCGAGGGTCGGCCGGGCGGGCGCGGGTGGTGCTTGCATGTGCACGGCCGCCCATGCATGGATGCGCCGATGCTGCGCTCGGTTGCGTTCCTGTCCCTGCTGGTGACCGCGTGCGCCTCGGCCGGTGAGCCGCGGGTGGGCGACATCGACGCCCGCACCGACGCGCTCGACTGCGTGAGCGTCGCCGAGACCTGCAATGACGCCGACGACGACTGCGATGGCCGCATCGACGAGGCCTTCCCGACGAAGGGCACCGCCTGTGCCGCCGGCGCCGGCGCGTGTGAGGCGGCCGGCACGTGGACCTGCGCGGCCGGCGAGCTCGCGTGCGATGCCGCGCCCGGCGCGCCCGCCTCCGAGGCGTGCGACGGCGTCGACAACGACTGCGACGCCCGGGTCGACGAGGACTTCGGGGTCGGCGCCGCGTGCGACGGCGCGGACGGCGACACCTGCGCCGACGGCATGATCGTGTGCGATGGTCCGACCGCCACCCGGTGCACGGATCTGCCGGGCTCCTCCGCCGAGACGTGCAACGGGATCGACGACGACTGCGATACCGCGGTCGACGAAGGCTTCGGGGTCGGGGCCGGCTGCGACGGCGCCGACAGTGACGCCTGCGTCGAAGGCACGATCGTGTGCGACGCCGGCGGCGGCACGCGCTGCACGGATGGCAGCACGGACACGGTCGAGGCGTGCAACGGCGTCGACGATGACTGCCGCAACGGCATCGACGATCCATGGCCGGTCGGCCAGGCCTGCACGGTCGGGCTCGGCTCGTGCGCACGCAGCGGGCAGCTCGTGTGTAACGGCGCCGCGAACGGCGTCGTGTGCAACGCGGTGGCCGGCGCGCCGCTCGCCGAGGCGTGCGGCAACGGCCTGGACGAGGACTGCAACGGCAGCGATGCCGCGTGTCCCCCGAACGACACCGCCGCCGGTGCGATCGACATCTCCGCGGGCGGCACGTTCACCGCCGACCTCGCGGCCGCGCGCGACGACAACTGGGCGACGCTGAGCGGCCAGGCGTGCGGTCTGCAGGGCGGCCGCGACGTGTTCTATCAGCTCACGCTGCCCGCGCCCGAGGTCGTCTACTTCGACACCTTCGGCTCGAGCTTCGACACCGTGATCCGCGGGTTCGCCGGCAGCTGCGCAGCGCTCGGCGCGATCCAGAGCTGCGCCGACGATGCCTGCGGGACCCAGGGGTCACAGGGCGCGCGCGAGCTCGCGGCGGGCACGCACTGCGTCGTCGTCGATCAGTACGCGAGCACCTCGACGACGGGCGCCCTCGTGCTGACGGTGAAGCGCGGCGGCCGCGCCGGGCTCGCGCTGCCAGCGGCGAGTGGCAGCGTCAGCGACACCACCACCGGCAAGGCGCACCTGTCGGTCGCGGGCTGCGAGAGCAACACGCTGCAGCCCGATGTCGGTCACTTCTTCACGAGCTGCCCGGGCACGACGACCGTGTCGGCGAACACGTGCAGCGGCACCGCCTTCGACGCGGTGCTCTCGCTGCGCAGCGGCGCGGCGACGACGACCGACGTGGCGTGCAGCGATGACGTCACCGGCTGCGGCAACGGGTTCCAGCCGCGGATCACGGGAGCGACCGTGACCGGGGCGAATCTGCAGTGGCTGATCGTCGATGGCTTCGGTCAGACCGGCAACGGCGCCTATACGCTGTCGTACTCGATCCAGTAGTATCGACGGCCGGTGACGGCGCTGGCCTTCGATCCCGGGACCCTCATCGGCCGCTACCGCGTCGTCGACAAGATCGGGCGTGGTGGCATGGGCGGGGTGTTCGAGGTCGAGGACGAGACCGGCGCGCGGTTCGCGCTGAAGTCGCCGATCGCGGACGTCGGCGGGGGCGGCGACGTGACGCGGCGGTTCGCGCGCGAAGCCAACGCGCTGCGCATGCTCGATCACCCCAACCTGGTCGCGGCGGTCGACGTCTTCGTCGAGGCCGGTCACCTCTTCCTGGTGATGGAGAAGGTCACCGGCGTCACCCTCACGAAGGCGCTGCAGGGTGGTGCCATCGCGCCCCGCCGTGCCCTCGTGCTCGCGCGCCAGCTGCTGGAAGGCGTGGGGCACGCGCACCAGCAGGGTCTCGTGCACCGCGATCTCAAGCCCGACAACATCATCCTCGTCGACATGGGCGGCTGGGACCGCGTGAAGATCATCGACTTCGGGCTGGTCAAGCTGCTCGGCGATGTCGCCGCCGCGTTCGGGGCCGGCGCGCTCACGCGGACGGGCCTCGTGTTCGGCACCCCCGCCTACATCGCCCCCGAGCAGGCGCTCGGCCGGGCGGTCGACGGCCGCGCCGACGTCTACGCGATCGGCGTGATCTTGTTCGAGATGCTCGCCGGCCGCCCGCCGTTTCGCGACGACGATCCGGTCACCCTGATGCGCCTGCAGGCGAAGGCGCCGCCGCCGCGGCTCGACGAGCTGCTCGGTCGGCCGGCGTGGTGCACGCCGCAGGTGCTCGCCCTCGTCGGCGGCGCGCTGATCAAGGATCCATCAAATCGGTTCGCGACGACGGCCGCGATGACGGCGGCGCTGGACGACGCGTTCCAGTCGCTCGATGCGGTGATCTGAACCACGAGCCGGCCTGGCCGTGATAGCCATTTGGGTTGATCTCGCTGCGCAGCAAGCGCCGGCTTCAGGTACCCGCGTATGTCCTTCGATCCTTCCGTGCAGGCTCATCACCTGCAGCGCCTCCACGCCCTGGCGCTGCAGCTCTCTCGACCGCGGTCGCTCGAGCAGGTTGCGGACGCGGTCATCGGCGTCGCCAACGGCCTGATCGGGGCGCACGTCTCGATCCTGTGGCTGGTCGTCGACGGCACGGCCGTCCTGATCCGGGATCACGCCGGCGGCCACGCCCAACCGTATGCGCGCATGGCCCTCGACGCCGACGTCCCGGTGGCGGAGGCCCTCCGCACCGCCACGCCGATCTGGTTCGAGTCACTGGCCGCGATGGCCGCACGGTTTCCCCGCTCGCACGAGCGAGCCAAGGCGTCGCTCGAGGCGCTCGCCGTCGAGGGCAGTGCGGTGTTGCCGCTCGTCGTCGACGGTCACACCGTCGGCGCGCTCGTGCTCGGGTTCCCGACCGTGCGGACGTTCGACGACGCCGAGCGCGAGCTCCTGACGCTGTACGCCGCGCACGCGGCGGTCGCGATCGATCGCGCGCGGCTCGAGGCCGAGCTGCACAGCGCCGTGTACCGGCTCGGCAAGCTCCACGAGCTGACCTCCGCGCTGGCCACCCTGGGCTCCGAGGCGGACATCGCGGCGCAGATCGTCGTGCTCGGCCGCGAGGCGCTCGGGAACCGGGCGTGCGTGATGTGGATCGAGCGAGCCGGGGTGCTCCATCTCGCGGCGAACGTGGGGGTACCTGCCGAGTACCTCGCCAACTGGGAGCAGATCGCGCTCGACTCCGACGTGCCGGCGGCGCGGGTGTTCACCGACCGGGTGCCGCTGTGGGTCGAGTCGGAGGCCGAGTACGAGCGGGTCTCACCGACGATCGTCGCGCAGGCCCGCGGGGTCCAGCGCGTCAACCCGTTCGCCGCGATCCCGCTGATCACGGATGGCCGCGTCCTGGGCGTGATCACGTTCAGCTTCGTCGTCGGCCATCACTTCAGCGCCGCGGATCGCGAGTACCTCGTCAGCCTCGCGACGCAGTGCGCGAAGGCGTTGAACAACGTGCAGCTGCACGAGCGCGAGCGCCTCGCCCGGGAGCGCGCCGAAGCGTCGAGTCGCCGGCTCACGCACCTGCAGGAGATCACCGCGGCCCTCGCCGACACCGCGACCTTCGGCGACGTGTTCGGCGTCTGCGAGCAGCGGATCGCTCCGGCGTTCGGTGCGGCCGTCGCGCGCCTGTACCTGCTGGGCCCGGACCGGCAGCTGCGGCGGACGACGCCGATGGGGTTCGCCGCGCTGCCAGCGGAGAGCGCGGGCGTCTTCGATCTCGATGATCCGGACGCGCTGATCTCGTACGTCGCGCGGTCGGCGACGCCGCTCTACCTGGCAGACCTCGAGGAGGTCCGCCGCCTCCGCCCGGGCGTCGTCGCGAGCTTCGAGACCGCCGGGATGCAGGCCTGCGCCTTCGCGCCGCTGCCGCGGGCCGGCGATGTCGCCGGCGTGCTCACCATCGTGTTCGCCAGCCCATGCAAGCTGTCCGCGCCCGAGCGCCGCCTGTTCGAGAGCATCGCGCAGCAGTGCGCGCATGCGGTCGAGCGCGTGCAGCTGCACGCGACCAACGCGGTGGCCCGGCACGAGGCCGAGGCCGCGAACCGCGCGAAGGACGAGTTCCTGGCGATGCTCGGCCACGAGCTGCGGAACCCCCTCGCCCCGATCGTCACGTCGCTGGAGCTGGTGGCGCTCGATCCGACGATGCACGAGCGCGCGCACCGCACGATCGAGCGCCACGTCCGCCACCTGCAGCGGCTCGTCGACGACCTGCTCGAGATCTCGCGGATCACGCGCGGCAACGTCGAGCTCCGGCGGACGCTGGTCGAGCTGGACGAGATCGTCCGCCAGGTCATCGAGACCGCGAGCCCGCTGATCGAGAAGCGTGCGCACCGCGTCCACGTGGAGCTCGAGCCCGGGCTGCTGGTCGACGCCGATCGGGCACGCGTCATCCAGATCGTCGCGAACCTCGTGATCAACGCCGCGAAGTACACGCCGGCCGGTGGCGACATCTGGTTGCGGGCCCACGCGGACGCCGGCGAGGCGGTGGTGACGGTGGCCGACAGCGGCGTCGGGATCCATCCCGAGCTCTTGCCGCGGGTGTTCGAAGCGTTCATCCAGGGTGCGCAGCGCCGCGATCGGGCGGACGGCGGGCTCGGCCTCGGGCTCGCGATCGTCAAGAACCTCGTCGAGCTCCACGGCGGCAGCGTGGTCGCCCGCGCCAACCAGCGGCTCGACAAGGGCACCGAGGTGGTGGTGCGGCTGCCCCGTGCCACGCGGGTCGCGGACGTCGCCGCGGCGGCGACGGCGACGATCGCGCAAGGGGCGCACCGACCGCTCCGCGTGCTGCTCGTCGACGACAACGTCGATGCCGCGGACCTGCTCGGGGACCTGCTCCGCACGCAGGACTGCGAGGTGCGGGTCGCGTACGACGCGGCGCAGGCCCTCGAGATCGCGCACGACTTCCGCCCGCAGCTCGCGCTGCTCGATGTCGGCCTGCCGCTCATGGATGGCTACGAGCTCGGTCGCCGGCTCCGCGCGCTCCCCGGCTTTCTCGACGTGCCGCTCGTCGCGCTCACCGGCTACGGCGGGGATCACGGCGTCGCGTCGAGCCGGGCGGCGGGCTTCCACGAGCACCTCAACAAGCCGGTGGCCTTCGATCGGCTGCAGCAGCTGCTCGCGACGGTCGTGGCGACCGCGCGCTGATCAGCGCTTCCACTTGCCGCGACCGCGGCCCTTGCCGCGCCGCTGCTCGAGCAGCTCGGCGGGCAGTGAGTCGAGCTGCGAGCCGAGGCTGCGCGTCTCGTTGCTCTCGCCGTGCGACCGCTCGAACTCGTGGAGCCGCGCGCGCGCCTCCGCATAGTCGCGCGCGTACAGCCGGTCGACGATCTTCTCCCAGTCCTCCGCGGCGTCCTCGTCGCGGAGCGGCGGCGGCACGGCGCGGATCGACGTCGGGCTCGATGGCGAGCTCGACGTCGGGCTCGATGGCGCCGCGAACGGCGTCGTCGTCGTGCTCGGTGGCGACGGCGTCTGCCGCGTGATCGCGAGCGCGACGATGACGACCACGATCGCGCCGAGCAGCGCCCAGCGCTGCCAGCCGCCCTTGGCGCGCGGCGCCGGCGTGGGCAGCGAGACCGGCCCGAAGCCGGGGACGGAGGT
>JALZOI010000322.1 GCA_030857245.1 Myxococcota bacterium | reverse complement strand
CCCGTTCCTGTGGTTCATGGGCACGCGCGAGAAGGTGCTCGCCCGCATGGTCGCGGATGACCGCTTCGGCTACGGCCAGGGCGTCGAGGTCCTCGACCGCGATCCGTCGGGCGGTGGTGGTTTCGGGATGCGCGGCTTCACGGTCGCGCAGCGCAACGGGCGCCTCGTGATCGTGCCGCTCGACTGAGCGGGCCTTGCGAGCTTGATGGTAGACCCGGCCATGGCCTCGCTGACCGATGTCACCCGCCCGACGCCTCGCGGCGACGGCTACCACCTCGAGGTCCCCGCTGGCTGGCGGCAGGGCCGCGGCGCCTTTGGTGGGTTCACCGTCGCGTCGCTGATCCGCGCGATCGAGCTGAAGGTCGCCGACCCCGCGCGGCTCGTGCGCTCGGTGACCGCCGAGCTGCCGGCGCCGGTCGAGACCGGGTCGGCGGCGATCACCGTGGACCTGCTGCGCACCGGCAAGCACCTGTCGGCCGCGCGCGCCGCGCTCGTGCAAGGGACGGAGGTCCGTGGCCATGCGGTCGCCGTGCTCGCGGCGTCGCGCCCGGGCAGCGGCCCTGCAGGCTGGCGCGATCTGGCGCCGCCCGAGGTCCCGTCGTGGCGCACGCTCGAGCCGCTGCCGGCGCGGAGCGCGGACCCGCGCATGCAGTGGCCCGAGTTCTCGCAGCACTTCGAGTACCGCGTCGTCGAGGGCCTGCCGTTCGTCAGCGGCGCCCCGGCGCGCACCGTCGGCTGGGTCCGCCCACGCGTGCCCTGCGAGCTGCGCGACGTCGCCTACGTCGCCTCGATGCTCGACGTGTGGTGGCCCGCGGCGTTCACCAAGTTCCCGCCGACCCGGCCCTGCGCCACGATCGCGTACACGCTCGAGATGGTCACCAACCTCGATGGCCTCGACCCCGACGCCCCGCTGCTCTACCGCGGCACGGTGCCGGTGTGCGGCGATGGGTTCTTCCTCGAGACGCGCGAGCTGTGGGGCGAAGACGGGCGGCTCGTCGCGCTCAACCACCAGACCTTCGCGATCATCGCGTAACGAGTAGGTCAGCGGAGCGGCAGCCGGCGCAGCTCGCTCGCCAGCTCGACGAGGGCGCTCTCGCGCGGATGCCCGGCCCGCCACACCAGCCGGAAGGAATCGGAGCGCAGCTCGATGCGGGGCAGCAGCTTGCGCAGCCGCCCGGCCTGGAGGTCCGCCCGGATGAAGTAGGTCGGCAACACCGCGACGCCCTGCTCGCAGTCCAGCAGGCGACGGCGCACCGCGGCGATCCCCCCGAGGAGCTCCACCCGGCGGAAGTTCCACGCTTCTCCGCCGGGCACGGCGTCGAGGAAGTACCGGAACAGCGGCAGGTCCCGCGTGACGTCGAACAGCGTCAGCTGCTCGGCATCGCGGGGCGCCCGCAGCCGGACGTGGCGGCTGCCGACGAAGACGTACGCCTCATCATGGAGGACGGCGTGGGCGAGCGCGGCGCTCGTGAAGCGCATCGAGCCCACCACCGCGTCGAGCTCGCCGCGCTCGACCCGCGCTCGCAGATCGGCGGTGTCACCGTTGTAGAGATGGATCGTGCGCTCGGGATGGGCGCGCGCCAGCGGCGTCAACGCGGGGCACAGCCACGACAGCCCGAGCTCGTACCGCGTCCCGACGACCAGCTCGAACGGCAGCCGGTCGGGCTCGTCCACCCCGTGGCGGAGCTGCTCGATCCGGGCGAGCACGTCGCGGACCCGCGGCACCAGCGCGCGGCCGGCGTCCGACAGCGCGACCTTGCGGGTCGTGCGCGCGAGCAGCCGCGTCCCGAGCTCCTCCTCGAGCCGCTGGATCCGACCCGAGAACGCCGCGGGCGACAGGTGGACGCGCGCCGCCGCGGCCCGGAAGTTCAGCGTCGTCGCGACCGCGTCGAAGCACCGGAGGGAGTCGAGGTCCATGGAAGCCATTGTACGTCCAGGCCGAACAGCGGGGTTTCGGTAATTCAGTCAGCGAGAAGGATCGGACGGCGTAGGGTGCCCGTCAGGAGGAGCCCCATGTCGCGCACGACCCTGTCGCACCGAACCTTCGGCGTCGCCCTTTCCGTCGCCCTGCACGTCGGCCTCGCCGCCGGCTGTGCCACCGACGCCACCCCGGAGACGATCTCGACGGAGCCGCGCACCATCCACTACGCCAGGGACATCCAGCCGATCTTCGACCGCTGGTGCACCGATTGCCACTACACCCTGCTGCCGCGGCTCACCGCGCTCTCCGCGCCGCAGGACCTCCAGCACGAGAGCCTGGACCCCTGCGGGCACGACCGCCAGCCGACGCCGTACCTCGTGCCCGGCGATCCCGCGGCGAGCTTCCTGTTCTACAAGCTCACGGGCGAGCCCGCGGACGCCTTCTCGGACGCCGCCGGGTGCGACCGGCTGATGCCCGCCACCGAAGCGGGGCCCGTCCGGCCCCTGATCGATCTCGACCCAGCGGCGGTCGAGGCGATCCGCCGCTGGATCGCAGAAGGCGCGTCGTTCGACTGACGCGGCCTGGCCGTGTACGCCGCGGCGGCGCCGAGGCGGAGGAGGTGTCGAGCTGGAGCGCGCCGTGCTTCGCCGTGACCTGCTGCTGGGCCTCGCAGACCGGGAGAGATTGGCTACTCGACAGCGCGCCAAGAACGCCGAGGCAGGTGTGAAGGACACCCGTACCTATCTTCTCTACAGATCCTTGGCGTCCCTTGGCGGCCTTCGCGGCCAATCTCCCCGTCACCGCGCGGCCGCGCACGTCGTGATCATCGATACCCGCGACCGAGCAGCATCTTCGCCCCGACCTCGAACGCCGACTTCGGGCCGACGTGGAACTCGAACGCATCCGCGAGCCGCGTGATGACGTTGAACGCGAACGCCACGTTGAACGCATCGACGAGCTGCTGCCGCGTCACCCCGCGTGCAAGCACCGGCCGCACGTCCGCGGCGGTTAGCTCGCCATGAGCGCGCGTGACCTTGCGCAGCAGCCCGAGCGTCGCCCGCAAGCGCTCCGCGATCGGCGCCGTCGCGAGATCGGCCAGCACCGCATCGACTGCCGCCTCTCCGAGGATCTTCGACGCGACCGCGCCGTGGGAGAGCGTTCAAAACTCGCATTCGTTGGTCTTCGAGACGTACGCCGCCATCAGCTCGCGGTCCGCGATCGACCACTCCGAGGGGCCGCGCATGACCTCCTGGAACAACGTGCCCATGACACCGCCGAAGTACTCGGGGCGGTAGCGCAGCGTCTTCACGACGTCGGACACCGGATGCTTCGACAGCGTCCGGATCATCGCGAACAGCGCCTTGGTCGACAGCGTGTGGCCGGTATCGAGGACCCCGAGCCTCACGAGCCATCTCCCACACGCTGCGGGGCTGCCGCGGCGGGCACGCCCGGCGTGGCGATCGCCTCGTCGAGGACGGCGAGCGCGGCGTCGAGCTGGCGCGAGGCCTGGCCGAGCGCCGCACACACCACGAGCTCGAACACCTGGTCCTCCGACAACCCGCCGGCGCGGGCCGCGGCGACGTCCTCGTCGGTGACCTCCCACGCGGTGTGCGCCACCTTGTCGACGAGCGCACGCGCAGCGTCGGGGACCTGCTGGTTCGCGAGCGCCGCGCGACGATCGGCGAGCGCCGCCGTGCCGGCCGGCTGGAGCGCGCGCTCGAGGAGCTGCTGCCGGAGCCGCGTGGCCGGGTCGCTCATGGGGACCAGCGTATCACCCACGGCCGGCGCTCCCGGCCGCTCGGCATCGCGTCGCGGCCCGCGCCGGCGCCCTGCCCGCAGCACGCGGGGCGCGAGACCTGCTCGGTCTCGCACATCCGCTCGCGGCCGGCAGCTTGCGATCGATCAGGCGACGCACCAGCGGGCAGCAGCGGAAACGCCGGCCCGCTAGATCGACCGGACGCTCGACGCGTGCGCGGTGGAGGCCTGGTTCGCGCGCGCCTGGGCGACCGCGTCCTCGACCATCCGGTCGCGCTCGGTCGCGTCCGCCCAGCGGGCCTGGACGGCGGGTGCCAGCGTGTCGACCGGATCGAAGTAGAGGAAGAACCCCGGCTTGACGGACGGCGCGGCGAACACCGAGATCCCGGTCTCGCGATCGTAGTGCTCGAAGCTGTGCGCGACGCGCTTGCCGCCGCCCCCGGGGGCGTCGACGACGAACGTCGGGGTGTGGAAGCCCGCCGTCACGCCGCGCGTCGCCTTCTCGATGTCGAGCGCGGTCTGCAGCGTGGTGCGCAGATCCTCGACGCCCTTCACGAGATCGTGGACGTAGACGTAGTACGGCTGGACCTGGCAGTGCCCGAGCCGCTTCACGAGTAGCTGCATCGTCGCGATCGAGTCGTTGACCCCGCGCTGCAACACGCACTGGTTGCGCGTGATGATCCCGCGTGCGAACACGTTGTCGAGCGCGCGCTTGGTGATCGCGGTGATCTCGTTCGGGTGGTTGAAGTGAGTGTGGAGGACGACCTCCTTGTGCAGCTTGCGGCCGCGCTCGACGATCGCGGTCAGCGCGTCCAGCCACTCGTGATCCGTGATCAGCTTCATCGGCATCACGGCCGGACCCTTGGTCGCGAACCGGATGCGGCGGATGTTCGGCAGCTCGAGCAGGCGGTTGCCGAGCAGCGTGATCTGGCGGGCCTTGAGCTGGTAGCTATCGCCGCCCGAGACCACGATGTCCTCGAGCTCGGGCCGCTCCTGCATGTAGCGGAACGCGTGCTCCCAGCGCTCCTCGGTGGCCTTCAGCGACACCTTCTCGACCTCGTCGGTGTCGACGCCGACCGCGTAGCTGCGGGTGCAGAACCGGCAGTAGACCGGGCAGGTGTCGAGCGCGAGGAACAGCGCCTTGTCGGGGTAGCGATGCGTGAGCCCCGCGACCGGCGCGTCGGCCTGCTCGTTCAGCGAGTCGAACGTCAGCTTCGGGTGATCGGGCAGCAGCTTCGACGCGACCGGGACGAACTGCCGGCGCAGCGGATCGGTGTACGCGTTCGACCAGTCGATCAGCGACAGGAGATACGGCGACACCCGGATCGACATCGGCGCGTGGGCAAAGCCCTCCGCGACATCCTCGTAGAAGCTCTGCGGCACGAGGTGCTGGACCGCCGACAGCAGCTTCGCCGGGTTCGTGATCGTGTTCTTCGCCTGCCAGGTGTGGTCGAGGAACGTGGCCTCGTCGATCAGCCGGTAGGCGGGGATGCGCTGCCAGAACGCACCGTCGAGGAGCTGGCGGTGGTGCAGCGTCGACGGATCGACGGGCGCCTTCAGGTGCTTGATAGGCTCCTGCGCGGTCGGGGCATCCGAGCGGCCGAGCAACTTGAGCTGGGTATCCATGAGGTCCTCCGGGTCGACGCAGCAAGCGAGGTAACGAGATCGATGATCAACGACGAGCTAGATCGATCGCGTCACGTCGGGCTGGTGAGGGACGGACCCCAGGTACCACATCGTGATCCATCGATATCATGCCGGAGGGCTGCGGCCAACCGGGACTTACGAGCGTGGGTGATCGTCGAGCCACTGCCACAGCGTGGGCGTGAAGGTCGGCCCCCAGTTGGGGATGTGGCTGCCACCCTCGACCCGCCACAGCTCGACCGCACGGTCGGGCGGGCAGTCCGCCGTCTCGATGACCGTTTCGGCGCCGGGGATCGAGCTCTCGAGATCGAGGGTGCCGCCCGCGGTGCGCGCGGGGTTGCAGGCGTCATGGCGCGCCCACTGCTCGACGCTGCCGGTGGCGCCCTGGCCACCGATCGAGCCGCCGGCGAACGGTACCGTGGCATCGGCGGTGCCGTGGATGTGGAGCACGTTGACCGGGCGCTCGGGCTGGCAGGCTGCCGGATCCGAGGACGCCACGCCGGCGAGTCCCGCGATCGCGGTGATCACGTCGGCGCGCTCGCACGCCATGCGGTACGCCATGAAGCTGCCGTTGGAGTGACCGATGACGTAGACCCGCTTCGGATCGACGGGCCAGGTCTCGACCACGTCGTCGAGCAGCGCGCCGAGGTAGGCGACGTCATCGACGCCGGTGTTGCCGAAGTCGCAGCACGCCGGGTCGGCATTCCAGAACGGCCGGTTGGTGCCGTCGATCGTGCCATCGGGCGCGAGCAGCAGCGCCTCGCCATCGCTGACCAGCTTCGTGAGCCCGAAGTAGGCGGCGTGCACGAAGCCACTCGAGCCATAGCCGTGGAGGCCGAGGATCAGCGGATACGTGCGGCCTTCGTCGAAGGTCGGCGGGACGCCGAGCGTGACCGGGCGATCCCCGCCGAAGGTCGTCGGGCGGGGACCACCGTCAACGCCAGCGTCGCCGCGACCGCCGGAGCCACCACCGCAGCCGACGAGCGCGAGTCCGAGGATCAGGCGCGAAACCATCATGCCCGCAGCCTCTCACGAGCGGGGGCCGGCGCCTATGGCCGGCGCGACGCGGCGCCTACGGCGCCGGCGGCGAGCTCGCGTGCATCCGCGAGATCACCTCCATCATGCGCGTCGAGACGTCCTCGCTCTGCTCGGTCGACATGTGCGACTGGCAGCCGGCGAGCGCGGTCGTGTCGGGCGCCGCCTCGTAGCAGCCCAGCAGCTCGCTCGACCACCGCATCGCCTCGCAGCTCTCGACGGCCGCGTCGCGCATGTCGCCGATCACGGTCTCCGACATCCCGGTCGCGGCCAGCTCCAGGCGCAGCTTCTCGACGGCGCCGTCGAGCGTGCGGGCGCAGCTCGAGCTCGGGCGCGCACGGAACGCGAGCTTGCCGGCGGTGATCGACGCGACCGCGGGGGCGGGCTCGGGCGCGCTCGTGCGCCAGCACGAGGTGACGACGAGCATGAGCAGCGCAATCCGCACCATGGCTCCGCAGCCTACCTCAGGGCTTGCGGCCCAGCTTGATCCGGGCGCCTGGGTCGGACCGGGTGATCGCGTCGCCCTCGGCGCCCTCGGGGCGGCTGTTGCTGGTGTCCTTGCACTCGGAGCCGCGGTCGCGCGTGATCTGGTCGCGGAGCGCGAGCGTGTGCTCGATCCAGACGCGCGCGACATCGGGATCGACGGCGTGGTCGGCGATCGTCTCGCGGAGGAGCTGGAGTCGACGCTCGAAGTGGCCGCCGAAGATCGTGTGCCCGCCGTGGGCGGCCCGCATCGGCCGGCCGGTGTACGTCACGCCCGGCGCGCCGAGGAACTTCGCGGTCATCTCGTACTCGCGATCGATCAGGTGCTGCTTGTCCTTGCCCTGGAACATGAAGCCGATCATGACGTCGGGGAACACGCGGTCGTAGAAGTCGGCGATCACCGCGCGCAGCGTGGCCTCGCCGATCTTCGCGAACAGCGCCGCGCCCCGCTCGACCTCCGGGGCCGGGCCGGTCCGGGGGGGCTGGCTCGTGGGCTCGCTCATGCCTTCACCACCTCGACGCGCTGCCCGGTGAGCGCGCTGGTCCCCGAGAGCTCGTCGATCACCGCCGGATCGAGGATGTCGTTGACGCTGACGCCGGCCACCTTCTCGGCCACGCGCAGCCGGGTGCCGGCGCGGCCGTGGCCCCAGCCGTGCGGCACGCTGACGACGCCGGGCATCAGCGTGTCGGTGACCTCGACGGGCAGCTCGATCGTCCCGAGCGTGGTCGACACCCGCGCGCGGCCGCCCTCGGTGAGCCCACGCGCGGTTGCGTCGTCGGGGTGGATCATCAACGTGCAGCGCGCCGGCCCCTTCACGAGGCGCTCGGTGTTGTGCATCCACGAGTTGTTGCTGCGCAGGTGGCGTCGCCCGATCAGCACGAGGCCGGGGCGGGCGGCGGCGGCGGCGGGCGTGGCGTGGTGGCGCTCGAGCCGCGCCAGATCCGCGAGGTACTCGGCGGGCGCGAGGCGGACCTGCTTGTCGTGGGTGGCGAGCCGGCCGGGCAGCCGCGGCTCGAGGGCGCCGAGGTCGAGCCCGTGCGGCGCGGCGCGCAGCTTCGCGAGCGAGAGCCGGTGCGGTC
>JALZOI010000965.1 GCA_030857245.1 Myxococcota bacterium | reverse complement strand
GGGCAATCGCGGGCGTGTGCTTCCTCAGAAACAGGCGGCGGGCAGCGGGCAGCTGGCAGCGGGCAATCGCGGGGGCGTGTGCTTGCTCAGCAACGCGCATGACCCTCGCGACCGCGCACTCCAATCTTCCATTGCTGATTGCCGGCTGCCCGCTGCCCGCCGCCTGCTTCTGAGAAGCCCCCGGAGGCTCGCTCCATTCACGGCCCGATCTCGACCCACTGCTTCCACCAGCCGAGCAGCACGGAGGCCTCGGGCGGCGGCGGGCGCTTCGCGCAGCGTGCCGGGAGCGCGGCGCGGTAGGCGGCCGTGCGCTGCTTGACCGCGTCGGGGATCGCGCGGCTGCGCTTCTGATCGCGCAGGAAGTAGTGGATCGACACGGGCAGGATCGGCTCGGTGCCGGTCGCGAGGCGCTTGCAGTTCTCGGCCTCGAGATCGTCGAGCACGTGGCCGATCACGGCGGCCGTGATCGGCTTGACGTCGTGCATGAGCACGACGCCGCCGTCCTGGCGGAGGATCATCGACATCACCTTCTTGCGCAGCCGCGCCTCGTCCTTGGCCTGCCAGTCGAGCGTGTCGATCGACCAGAACACCTCGGTGAGCCCGCGCTTCTTGAGCCACGCGCGACCGCGGGCATCGATCGCGCCGAACGGGGCGCGGAACATCCCGATCGAGCGCTCGGACGCGCGCGCGAGCGTCCGGATCGACTGATCGATCTCGGCGGCGAACACCTTGTCGCCCTTGCCGCGCAGCACGGGATGCGAGACCGAGTGGCTCGCGACGAGGAAGCCGGCGTCGAGCGTGCGCTTGAGGAGCTCGCGGCTGGCCTCGCCGCTCTTGCCGATCAGCCGCCGGGTGACGAGGAAGAAGGTCGCGGGGACGTCGTAGCGCTCGAGCGCGTCGAGCACGGCGGGCGTGGTGTCGGGGTTCGGGCCGTCGTCGAACGTGAACGTGACGAGGCCCCTCACCTCGGTGCCCTCGACCTTGTCCGCCTTGCCGGTGAGCGGATCGTCGGTGAGCCCGAGCAGCTCGGCCGTCTCGGCCTGGCGGGCAGCCGCGGCGAGGGCCGCCGGCGTCGCTGGCCCGGCCGCGGGGAGCGGTTTCGGCCGCGGCTGGCCCGGGGGACGCGCCGGGATCACCGGGGCCGGGACCTCGGTGGCGGGCACCGGTTCCACCTTCGACTTCAGCTGATCGGCGTGCGCGGCCGAGGCCGAGCATGCAACGACCAGCCACCCGAGCCAGCGCGCTGTCACCTGTTCGAGCCTAGCACGGCTCGCGACCTCTCCCGTTCACGGCTATTCTCGACGGAACGTGCGCGTCGTCTCCACCTCGAGCCTGCCGATCGATCTCGCCTCGCAAGTGCAGGCCGCGTTGCCTGGCACCGAGGTGTACCTGCCACCGACCGGTCACGTCGGCCTCGCCGGGCTCGACCTCACCGAGGTCGACGGGCTGATCTGCCTGCTGCTCGACGAGATCGACGAGGCGCTGCTCGAGCGCGCGCCGAAGCTCCGCGTGATCGCGAACTGCGCCGTCGGCCTCGATAACATCGATCTCGGGTCCGCCTCCGCCGCGAAGATCGCCGTCACCCACACGCCCGACGTCCTCACCGAAGCGACGGCGGAGCTCGCCTTCGCCCTGGTCCTCGCAGCCGCGCGCCGGCTCGGCGAGGGCGAGCGGCTGATCCGCGACGGGCAGTGGCAGGGCTGGGCGCTCGACCAGCTCCTCGGCGTCCCGCTCGCAGGCAAGACGATGGGCATCCTCGGGTTCGGCCGGATCGGCCAGGCGATGGCGCGCCGCGCCCTCGGCGTCGGGATGTCGGTGATCTACGCCGACCCGCACGACGTCTCCGCGCCCGCGACCCGCCGCGTCTCGATCGACGAGCTGTTCGCGCAGGCGGATGTCGTCAGCCTGCACTGTCCGCTGACGTCGGAGACCCACCACGTCGTCAACGCGCAGCGCCTCGCGACGATGAAGCCCACCGCGATCCTCGTCAACACGGCGCGCGGCGCGTGTGTCGACGAGCCCGCGCTGATCTCCGCCCTCGCACGCGGCCAGCTCTTCGGCGCGGGGCTCGATGTCTACGCGACCGAGCCCCGGATCGATCCCGGGCTCCTCACGGCGCCGCGGCTGGTCTTGGCGCCGCACATCGGATCGGCTACGACCCAGGCCAGGACCCAGATGGCTCAGCTCTGCGCGGATGCGGTGATCGCGGTGCTGTCGGGGAAGCGTCCGGGCAACCTCGTGAACCCGGAAGTCTGGCAGCCGTGACCGACGCGGTCGTGCTGATCGTGACGAGTGCGGGCGCGCCGTCCTCGGCGGTCGTCCCGGTGCTCGCCGCGATCGAGGCGGCAGGGATGCGCGTGCGCGCGATCGATCTCGGCGGCGTCGGGGGCGGCGGGGGCGGCGTCGCGGATCGCG
>JALZOI010000964.1 GCA_030857245.1 Myxococcota bacterium | reverse complement strand
GCGCGGCGCGCCCGCGGGCTGGCTACCACTCAGCATCTCGACGAGGGTCCGGGCTTCGGCGTGCGTGGCCTCGGCAGCCGTCGCCTGCTTCGCCTTGGCGAGCGCCTCGGCCCGCTTGCCCCGCTGCTGGAGGTAGCGCGCCTCGGCGATGAAAGCGCGGGCGCGCGAGGGCTCGAGCCGCTGCGCCTCGTGGAGCTCGGCGAGTCCCGGCTCGGTGCGGCCCTGTTGCAGCAGCAGGCGCCCGAGCTGGTAGTGGCCGATCTCGCGATCCGGAACGATCTCGATGAGCCGGCGATACGCCCGCTCCGCCTGCACGGGATCGCCGAGCCGGCGCTGCGAGCCACCCCAGAACCGGTAGTAGTCCTCGGCGACACCGGCGCCGCGATCGGCGGCGACCCACAGCCCGAGCGCCGCGACGTGGGCGACCCCGATCGCAGCACGCGGGACGCGGCCTTGCCGGATCGCGTGGATCGCGAGGGCCAGCGGTACCGCCGACAGCACGACCGCGACGACGAAGGCGTGCTCGACGCGCACCAGCCAGGCGAGCGCGAGGCCCGCGACGATGCCGGTACCCCACCCGATCCACGTCGGCGTCGCGAGCCGCTGGGCGGCGCGGACCACGGGCCCGGTCACGGCGATCCAGAAGCGGTCGGGGATCACGAGGATGTAGAGCCCGAGCATCAGGTACGCGAACAGCCCGATGTCGAGGCCGGTGAACAGGATGCCGCCGTGCAGGGCGATGCCGAGCGGGGCGGCGAGCACGGCGTGGCGGCGCGACCACACGGTCGCCGCGAGGGCGAGCTCGACGACGATCACCAGCACGGACGCGACCTGCATGCCGATCGTGCTGCGGATCGTGGCACCGAGCCAGCCGGAGAGCTGGATCCCGAGTGTGCGGCCATCGAGCCACGCGCCGTCGAGCTTCGAGATCGCGGCCCACAGGTAGACGATCGCGAGCTGGACGAGCACCAGCCGCACCGCCCACGCGCGCACCGGCGTGCTCGGCGTCGCACCCTCGGGGCGCTGCCACGGCACGCAGCTCGCGATCACGAGCAGGATCGCGACGAGGTAATGGTGCTGGTACGAGTCGAGCTGGCTGCCGAAGTACAGCCATGCATAGACCGCCGCGCCGATCGGCACGAGGACGCGGGTGCCGACGCCGAACGCGACGAGCACGAAGCCGTAGGCGAGCACGAGCTGCGCGACGCCGTAGCCGACCCGGCCCGGGCCGACGCCATCGAGCAGCGGGAGGTGCGCGACGTTGAAGCCGCCGGCGCCGTAGCGTGGGGCGTGGGGGACCTGGAGGAAGGCATCGAGCGCCAGCAGCACGAACACCACGAAGCGCGTGGTCGCGAGCTTCGCCCAGGAGAGCTCGTAGCCGAACCAGAACGCTGGCTCCGGCGGAGCCGCGGTGACCGGCGCGCGAGCGCGCCACGCGGCGAGCTGCGCGTCGACGCGATCGGGCCGCGCGGGGGACGTCGGGTTCGGGTTCGGGTTCGGGTTCGGGCCCGGGTTCGGGTTCGGGTTCGGACTCGGGTTCGGGTTCGGGTTCGGACTCGGATTCGGGTTCGGACTCGGCTTCGGCTCGCCCGCTCGCTGCGGACGTCGGGTTCTGCGTTTCCTCGCCATCGTCGACCTAGAGGAGCGGCGCCTTGCACATGTCGTAACCGCCGTAGGCGCGGTCGGCGCGGTCGACGTACGTGCAGTCGAGGAACACGTTGACGGAGCGGGCGGGCTGCGCCGCGCACAGCTTCGCGCCCATCTGCTCGATGACCGCGAAGCGGCCGCGCGAGGCGATCTCGATCCAGGCCTCGTGGAACGCGCTGCCGAGCGGGAGCGGGGCGCCGTCGACGACGAAGCGTGGCGTGCAGCGCGCCATCCGCATCGGCGAGAACATCCGCCAGGCGAACCGCTCGTCGTGCGGGTCGCGCCGCGCGACGTAGTAGTGCAGCGGCAGCAGCAGCTGGCTCAGCATGACCAGCACGATGAAGCGGCCGGGCCACGTCCCGAGCAGCGCGCGCAGCTGCGACCTCACAGCGGCAGCGCCGCCTGCGACGACGGCTGGCTCGGGCGCGGGGGTGGGTGGTACGTGAGATCCTCGTCGAGGCGCGCGCCCGCCAGCAGCGCCGTGCGCGGGACGATCGCGCCGGCCTCGAGCGAGGCGACGGGCAGGCCGTCGAGGTAGAGCACGGCGTTGCCGACGATCGCGGGGACGCGCGGGCCGGGCGACAGGATGCCGACGAGGTTCAACGGATCGGTGGCCGCGACGCGACACGCCTCGCCGGTGGCGCCGGGGTGACGCGCGGCGCGGAGCTCGTCGAGGGCCTCGGGCAACGCGAACTGCTCGCCGACGAAGCCGCTCACGAAGCGTCCGCCTCGAATCTCGCCGCGGGCCTCGAGGCGGCGCAGCGCGACGAGC
>JALZOI010000963.1 GCA_030857245.1 Myxococcota bacterium | reverse complement strand
GGCGACCCGACCGGCAACGGCATCACCGCCGACCCGCCACTCGGCCGCTTGTGCCCGGCGGCCGCGCGCTCGCGCAGGCCGGCGACCGAGCTCACGAGCGCGGGGCTCGCGGTCGGCTTCACGAGCCCCGGCAGCAGCGTCATCAGGTGCTCGCCGGCCACGCACTGCGTCGCCTGCTTGCACGTCGCGCAGCGCAGCTCGGGCGCGGTCGCGAACGTGAGCACCTCGTGATGCGCGCCGACGTCGATCAGCTGCGCGCTCGTCGTCCCGCAGCCGCTGCACGTGTACGGCAGCGTCAGCGTCACGACCTGCGCCCTCGCGCCGAGGTCCTCGCGCGTGGCGAGCTTGTCGAGGAACGCCGGCGGGACGTTGGCGAGGTAGAGCTGCTCGACGAGCGGCGTCGCCATCTGCACGAAGCCGCGCCACTCGGCGGCACCCGCGGGCTCGATCCGGCCGATCGAGCCGAGATCGATCACCACCGTGCCCTCGAGGCCCTCGGCGAGCTTGTCGCGCGGGAACGTGCGATCGAGATCGCCGACCAGCCGCACGTACGTGGTGCGGCCCTCGATCAGCTTGTCGACCCGCAGCTTGCGGCTGAGGTCGGCGACCACGTATGACAGCTTGCTCGCGAGGAAGCTCGCGACCTCGGGCGGCAGCTCGAAGCGCTCCTGCCCGAGCAGGTACGAGAAGAACGTGGCGCCGTCCTCGTCGAAGTACATGCCCTCGCCGCACGTCGGGCACGGCCGCTCCGCGAGCTTCATCGCCTTCAGCGCCTCGTGATCCTGGTCGACCCGCAGCAGCACGCGATGCTCGGAGTCGCAGTAGTCGCAGCGAAACGGCGCGTAGAAGCTGAACACGCGCCCCGCGCCCGCGAAGTTCGCCACCATGTTGAGCTGGTCGACGACCTTCGGCGCGCACTCGACGAGGATCACCGAACCGACCTGCTTGCTCGCGGTGGCGATGAAGTCGACCCACTCGCGGATCCCGAACGACGAGATCTTCTTCACGGCCCCGAGATCGATCACGAGCGTGTCGCCGCTCGCGCTGCTCCCGAGCTTCGTGCCCTCGAACGCCTCGTCGATCGTGCCGATGAACCGCAGGCACGAGATCCGGCCATCGGCGAACTTCTCGATCGTGAGCTTCGGCGTCGCGAGCGTCGGACCGGACGTGCGCGCGAGGGCGGGCTCGGTGCTCACGACGGCCTGCTGAAGTAGTGGAGCGAGCGCGCCTGCGTGCGGAGCTCGCGCTGGTTGAGATCGAGCTCGAGGACGGCGGTGACCTCGGTGTGCTGGCCGCGCGCGACGTCGAAGAACAGCGCCGACGCCGCGTTGTGACACATCATCATCCCGAGCCCGGCGCCGCCATGCGAGGTGTCGAGCTGGGCCCCCTGCGCGTCGAGCCCGCGGGCCAGCCCGTCGACGACGTGCGTGCGCTCGAGCCGGCCGAACGGATCGCGCACTTGCAGCACGAGGTGCGAGCCGTCGGTCCCGGCGCGCACGGTCGGGCGCTCGCCAGCCTCGAGCACGATGGCCGACTTGCGATCACCGGCGTACTTCGGGCGCCCCGCGGCGTCGACCGGCGCGTCGTACATCGCGTTCATGATCAGCTCGTGCGCGAGCTCGCCGCACGTCTCGGCGAGCCGCCGCGGCAGGCCGAGCCCGGCGACCAGGTCCTGGAGCCGCCCGACCGCGACGTCGCGATCCGCGGTCGTGCGGACCTCGAGCTCGAGCGCGGTGAAGCCCCAGTCGAGGTACGCCGGCAGCGCCGGCGGCGCGCACGGGATCACGAGCCGGCGAGCGACCATCAGCAGCTCCCACGCGCGCGGCACCGACTCGAAGTCGCGGCGGCCGAACACGTGATCGATCCCCGCGGTCTCGACGAGGTAGCGCAGCGACCGGCGGAGCGGCTCGGCGGTCCACAGCAGGCCGCGCAGCCCGGGCTGCGCGCGCACCTGCTCGGCGACCAGCTCGCCGTCGAACGTGTCGGCGCACAGCACGTCGGCGCCGGCGATCGCGCCCGCGACCTGTGCGGGGTCATCGACCGCCGCCGCGGTCGCGCCACTGGCCATGAACAGACGCGCGATCTTGCGTCCGACCAGCTTGTTGCGCTCCAGGATCACGGCGTGCATCGAGGCGGTTTCCCCTCGGAGACCACGCCGCGAACCTACCACGAGGCCACCGCCGCGCTGGCCGGTAACTCCGGTGCGCCATGCTACGATCCGTCCGTGAGGGTACTCAGGGGTGCGACAGCGATCGGCGCGCTGGCGCTGCTGGCGCGGACGGCGCCGCCCGCGGCGGCGGACGACTGTTTCGACGCGTTCGGTCCGCCGTGCCCGGGCGCAATCACGACGACGACCGCGACCGCGCTCTACCAGACGGTCGCCACGACGACCTCCCGCGCGCAGCTCTCCGCGGCGCTGGTG
>JALZOI010000962.1 GCA_030857245.1 Myxococcota bacterium | reverse complement strand
GCCTCAGGCGGGGTCGTCGACGGGCGGGGGCGGCGGCACCGGCGGCGGACTGCCGATCCCGTAGCCCGCGAGCTGCGCGCGGATCTTGTCCTTGGTCTCGCCGTCGACGTTCGCGAGCCACTGCTTCAACAGCTCGAGCGCGCGCTGGCGGAGCGTGTCCCGACCGTCGAGCTGCTCGGGGAGCGCGAGCCCGAAGGCCTGCGCGTTCGCCCCGGCGAGTGCGGCGTACGCCTCGGCGAGCCGGGCGGCGCCTGCCGGATCGCTCTCTCGATCGGGAGCGTGCGCCTCGATCTGTTCGGACAACCACGTCGCGGTCGGATCGGCTGTCATCGGGTGAGCTTCCTGTATTCGTTGATGTGACGGATGGCCGCGCGCGAGTCACCGCTCTGATCGAACAGGGTCGCGAGGTTGTAGTGGGCCTCGGCGAGCTGCGGGTCGAGCTCGAGCGCGCGGCGATACAGCGCGATGGCGTCGGCCTCCTTGCCGGCGTCCTGCGCGATCACGCCGAGGTTGTAGTAGGCGGTGGCGTCGGCGGGATCGAGCTCGAGGGCGCTGCGGAAGCAGTCGTGCGCGGCGGTGCCATCGCCGCTCTCGGCGAACAGCCGGCCGAGGTTGATCCACGCCTCGGTGCAATCGGGGCGGACGCGCAGCGATCGCCGGTACGCATCGATGGCGGCGGCTGGATCGCGCTCCTCGAGCTGCATCGCGCGCTGGATCCACTGCTCGGCGGTCGCCGGCAACGCCGCCGCCGGCGCCAGCGCCTCGGTCGCACGCGGTAGCTCGCGCAGCTCGCCCGTCGGCTCCGGCGGCGCGGCATCCGCCCGGCGCGGCTCGAACAGCAGCGGGAGCTGACCTTCGAGCGCGGCGTCGCCATGCGACCCGCGGATGTGGACCTGCCCGCCGCGCGCCTCGACGGTGAGCTCCGCGAGCGACGTGCCCGAGGGCAGCTGCTGCTGGATGCGCACGAGCTCCTTGCGCACGCGCGGCAGCGGCAGGCCGGCCTCGACGAGCGCCTTCACGGTGCGCAGCGCCGACAGGTCACGAAACGAGAGCTGGGCTGGCACCGCGCCCGGCGTACCGACGAGCCCGTCCCGGATGCAGCTGCGGACCGCCGACTCGGGCAGGCCGATCAGCTGCGCCGCGTGGCGGGCCGAGTAGCTGGTCCACATCGCCGCGATGCTATCACTCGCCCACGCTGGGGTAGCGATAACCGTCGTCAGCGTCCTGCTGCTCGGTGTCGATGACCTGCGCGCAGATGCCGCGCAGCACGGCGCGCCCCGCATCGGTGAGGAAGCTCTTCGAGACGTCGAGCACGCGGAGGTGCCGCAGCGCATCCCGGTGCGCGGCGAGCGTCTGCGCCCCGTCGTCGGAGAGCGTGCCGAGCGAGAGATCGAGCACCTCGAGCTGGCGGAGCAGTGGTGACGTCACGAGCGCGCGGCACGCCTCGTCGGTGAACTCGGCGTTGCGCAGCCCGAGGTGGCGAAGCGCTGGCAGATCGGTGCGCGCGAGCAGCGGCTCGACGGCGGCGAACGAGCCGTCCCAGCCGTAGTTCTCGGTGCCGTACCAGACATCGAGGTGGCGCAGCGCCGGGCAGCGCGCCGCGGTGAGCGCGGCCGCGTTGACCGCCGACAGCCCGCCGGTGCGGACCTCGAGCCGCTCGAGCGTCGGGTGCTCGATCGTGCCGAGGTCGAACGTGCCGCCCTGCACGATCAGGTGGCGGAGCCGCGGCAGCGCGCGCCACACGCCGGAGATGTCCCCGACCTCGAACCAGCTCAGCTCGCACTCGTCGGGATACACGAAGTCGCCGAGGTGGAGCTTGCGCAGCGCCGGCGCGCCATGCTCGGCGAGCAGCTCGACGATGCGCTCGAGCCCGCTGTCGAAGCTGCCATCGAAGCCGATGGTGAGCTCGGCGAGGAAGCGGCCCGACGGCAGCCGGAGCACCAGCTCGAGCAGCTCCGCGGCGCTGCGCTCCTCGTCCTCGAGCGTCGACAGGCGCGCGCGCTGGATGTAGCCGCGGCGCCACGTGAACGCGTCGGCGGCGCGGTGGCCGTGCACCTTCTGGTGCGGGACGAGGGGCCCCAGCATCGCCTCGTGGTGGACGTCGAAGTACTTCTGCGCGGCCTTGTGTGCCCGCGGGTCGTCCTCGCCGCGGAGCTGCAGCACGATCAGCTCGCCGCGCGGATCGCCCTGCCCCTGCAGATAGTCGGCGAGCACGAGGTAGGCCTCGCGATCCTCGGGATCGTCGGCGACCGTGCGCTCGAGCTCGGAGAACCGCGCGTCGTGCTCGGTCGCCTTCGCGAGCCGCGCCTCGAGAGCGGCGGCCTTGCGCGCGGCATGCTCGGCGCGCCGCGACGCCACGTCGATCGGCAGCCCGGCGCGCGCGACGAGCTGCGCGAGCTGTTCGGTCGCCCCGGCATCCAGC
>JALZOI010000961.1 GCA_030857245.1 Myxococcota bacterium | reverse complement strand
GCCCGGGCTCGATCGCCACGAGGCGCGCCAGCTCGCCGACCGGCGCGGCCGGAGGGGCCGCGCCCGAGCCGCGAGCGATCGCGAGGACATCGGGCCGGCCCGCGAGGCGCAGCGCGATCTCGCGATGCAGGTCCTTCGTCGTGCGCACGAGGTCGTGATAGGCGTCGATCGACTTCTCGAGGATCTCGGTGCGCGCCGCGGCCTCGCCGGCGGCGACGTTCGCGGCGGCCTTGCCGAGCTGGCCGATGAAGTACGCCGACACCGCGAGCGGCGTCATCACGATCAGCACGAGCGTGACCGTCAGCTTCAGCTGCAGGGGAACCGGCTTGCGCTTGCTCACGGTCGCGGCCTGTAGAACGGTTGCGAGCGGATCCGGATCACGCGATCAGCCTCGGGGATCTTCGGGTTGACGAACACGGACACGAACGACCCGAAGAATGCGCCGCCGCGCTCGAGCCCGCCACCCGTCCCCTGACTCAGCCACCGGCGGACCTCCGCGAGCGTCTCCTTCGACACCGGGTTGAGCTCGACCTGCATGGCGAGCAGGTACACCTGGTCATACGGCAGCGAGGCGAGCCGCGCGATCGGGATGTCCTCGATCGCCGTCAGCCGCTTGAGCGCCTCCGACTGCCGCTTCTCCTTGATCGGCGCCTTGCCGTCGATCCGCAGCTCGAACACCTCGTCCCACAGGTTGTAGAGGACCTGGCGCTGGAGCAGCACGAACGACACCGGGTTGCTCGAGTCGCGCGGGTAGATCCAGATCCGGATCACCACCGTCGACGTGAAGCCGCTGTCGAGCGCGCCGTACGCCGCGCTGTCGAACAGGCGGCCCATCGGGCTCGGGTTCGCGGTGACGGTGAGGTTCTGACCGCGCTCGATGAAGCGCATCCGGTGGAGCTCGGGCTGCTCGTCGTCGGCGCGAGCGGGGAGCGCCACGACGCCCAGCCCGATCAGCGCCAGCAGCGCGATCCGGTGCCTCACCGCAGGCGCCCCAGGGCATTCGCGATCGTGAGCTCGAACACGCCGACGTCGGTGTCGACCCGCACGCCGGCGTCGACGTAGAGATCGAGCGGCAGCGCGTCCCACAGCGAGGTGTCGCGCGCGCGGAGGTCCGCATTCTCGGCGAGCCCCCACACGCCGACGCCGAAGAACAGATCTCCGCCGTAGACCCGCTTCTTGCCGCGGCCGCGGAACAGCTGCAGCGCGTACTCGAGGGTGGCGCTGCCGCCGAGATCACCGTAGAGCGGCTTGCCGGCGCGGGTGCCGAGGATGTCGAGCGGCGCGGCACTCGACAGCACGAGCCCGAGCGCGCGCGGCGTCAGCATGCGATCCACATCGGCGATGTGGATGCGATCGAAGCGCGGCGCATCGCCGATGACGACCCCGCCCGAGACCTTGATGCCGATCGCGTGGCGCTCGTCGAGCAGCGGCCAGTAGTGCTCGTAGCGGCCGAACAGCGACGCGAACTGGTAGTCGCCGCCAGCGATCACCGTCCCGATCTCGGCACCGAGAGCGAGGTGGCCGCCAGCATGCGGCAGGATCGGATCGGGCCGGGTGTCGCGGTCGTAGCCGACCGCGGTCGTGATCACGCGGCTGGTGCCAGGATCGAGGTGCAGATCGAGCGCGACGATCCGGCCGTCGGGCAGCTCCTGGGTCGGCGCGACCGGCAGGTCGGCGGTGATCTCCTCGACGCGCAGGCTCGCGGACAGCCGCGTCAGCGCGCTCGCGTCGTACGTCGTGCCGGCGCGCCAGCCGAACCGCCGGTAGGGAAACGCCCGGAGCGCGTCGGCGTCGGGGTTTCCCGACGTGCCCGCGACCCGGTAGGTCTCGCTGCCGTGGACCAGCGTGAGCGCCATGTTGCCGCCCCACCGGCTGCCGAGGATCGAGGGATCGACGACGCGCACCTCGCCGGCCCACTGATCGCGCGCGCCCTCGATGTCGCCGTTGCTCGCGGCGAAGATGAAGCCCCCGCCGAACCCGACGCCGAGGCCGAGCAGGTTGCGCTCGCCGACGTCGGCGCCGAGCCAGTACGGCGACACCGACGTCGTCCCGAACCACAGCCGGTTGAGCACGACCGTGCCGCGCTCGGCGACGCGGACCTCGATGATGACCTGGCCGCGCTCGCTGCCCTTGTTCATCGCGAGCGTGACGTCGCGGAAGAAGCCGAGCGCGAGCACCTTGAACCGCGCGACCCGCAGCCGCTTGTCACTCGCGCGCACGACGTCACCGGCCTGGATCGGCAGCGCGCGGCGGATGAGCTCGGTCTGCGTCGCGGTGTTGCCGACGATGTTGATCTGCTCGATCAGCAGCAGGGGCCCGAACTCGTCGCCCTGGGTCTCGACCGGCACGGCGGGCCCGGCCGGCCCGGCCTCGGCGGGGGAGACGTCCGGATCGGCGAGCGGGGCGGGCGCGGGATCGGCCG
>JALZOI010000960.1 GCA_030857245.1 Myxococcota bacterium | reverse complement strand
TTCGCGTACATCGACGCCCATTACAACACCCGGCGCCCGCACTCGGCGTTGCGCTACCTCACGCCAAACGAGTATGAACGTCTTCAAGCAGCCTGAAACCGTGTCCACGGAATCGGGACCAGGCCAGCCTGCGCTCCCGTGCACACGCCACGCTCGCTTGATCCTTGGCGTCCTTCGCGGCCTTGGCGGCCAATCTCTCTCCGCGGCTGCGGCCGGTTCGCTCAGAACTCGGCGTCGGTGCGGTGGTACTTCTTGATCAGGATCTGCAGGTAGCCGCCGACGTCGAGCACGCTCTGGTCCTCGGTGGCGCGCGAGACGTAGACGGTGATGAGGTCGTGGCCCTCGTCGCCGCCGGGCTCGCGGAGCCGGAGGACGACGTAGCCCTCGTCCTCGTCCTGCTTGCCCTTCTTGCGATCGTGCAGCTCGAGGAAGTCGATCAGGTCCCACAGCTTGCGGGTCTCGCGCTTGTCGAGGTTGACCGGCTTGAGCTCCTTGGAGTCCTCGCCCTCGGAGTAGCTCGCCCACATCGACGAGTCCCGGATGCGGACCTGCCAGTCGTCGCCCTCGGGCGTGTTCGAGACGAACTCGAACGTGCGACCGTTGGTCTCGCCGCGGTCGACGGCGCCGGTCGCGCGCTCGGCGGTCTGGTAGCTGCCGCCGCACGCGGCGAGGACGATCAGGACGAGACGAAGGCAGGTGGCGCGCACGCGGTTCGATCCTAGCAGGTATGCTCGCGCGCCGATGGCGCTTTGCTTCCACGGTCGCGCGCTCGAGGCCAAGGCCCAGCTGCGGGACGGCACGCACCGTGCCGCGTCGCTCGAGGCGACCTGGCAGCGGTTCGCGCCGGCGATGCGACGCGCCGGGATCACGCGGCTCGCCGACCTGACCGGGCTCGACACGCTCGGGATCCCGGTGTTCACGGCGATCCGGCCGATGGGCCGCTCGCTGTCGACGCAGCAGGGCAAGGGGCTGACCCCGCTCGCGGCGAAGATCAGCGCGCTGATGGAGAGCCTCGAGACCTGGACCGCCGAGCACCTCGCGATCCCGATCGTGCGCGGCTCGTACCGCACGCTGAAGGCGCGCGCCGCCGACGTCCGCAAGCTGGCGCGCCCCCGCGGCCGGCTCGATCTCGACGCGAGCTGGCGGTGGGTCGAGGGCGTGGAGCTGACGCGCGACGTGCCGGTGCTCGTGCCGCTCGAGACGGTGACGCTCGACACCACGTTCACGAAGCCGCCGGTGTTCGACATCTCGTCGAACGGGCTCGCGTCCGGCAACGTGCTCGTCGAGGCGATGGTGCACGGGCTCTGCGAGGTGATCGAGCGGGACGCCGAGGCGGCGTGGCGACGCGCCGGTGGCGATCGCCGGATCGTGCTCGACACCATCGACGACGCTCCGTGCCGGGCGCTGATCGATCAGATCACCGCGACCGGCGCGCGCGTGTTCGTGTGGGATCTCGGCGGCGACACCGGCGTCCCCGTGATCGGCTGCGCGATCATGGAGGACCCGCGCGAGCCGGCGTGGCGGACGCTCGGCTTCTACCAGGGCTTCGGTGCGCACCTGCTGCCCGAGATCGCGATCGCGCGCGCGATCACCGAGGCCGCGCAGACGCGGCTGACGTACATCGCCGGTGGCCGCGACGACTTCTTCCCGTTCGACTACGAGCGCGCGACGGATCCCGAGCTGCTCGCGGATCTGTGGGAGCGGCTCGCCGGCCCGTGCGACGAGCCCGCGACGTTCGACGAGCTGCCGCGCACCGAGGTGACGACCCTGGGCCACGCGCTCGAGGTGCTCGTCGAGCGGGTCCGCGGGCCGGTGATCGCCGTCGACCTGACGCATCCCGAGCTCGGGGTCCCGGTGGTGAAGATGCTGGCGCCCGGTCGCGCCACCGACGTCGAGGCGATGGGATGACGCGCGTCGCGTCGACGATCGTGTTTCTCGGCCCGAGCCTGCGGGCGGCGGAGGCGGCGCGCCTGCTGCCCGGCGCTCTGATCGCGCCGCCCGTCGCCGTCGGTGACGTCCTGCGGCTCGCCCGGCGCCGGGGCTCGCTCCGGCGGATCGCGATCATCGACGGCTACTTCGAGCGGATGGCGGCGGTCTGGCACAAGGAGATCCTGTGCGCCCTCGAGCGGGGCATCGCGGTGTGGGGCGCCGCGAGCATGGGCGCGCTGCGCGCCGCCGAGCTCGCGCCGTTCGGGATGACCGGCGTCGGCGCGGTCTACCGCGACTTCGCGCGCGGCACGCTGACCGCCGACGACGAGGTCGCGGTCGCCCACCTGCCGGCCGAGTACGGCTACCGCGCGACCAGCGACGCGCTCGTCAACCTCCGCGATGGGATCGCCCGCGCGCCGATGCTGACGGCGCCGACCCGCGCGCGCCTCGTCGCGCTCGTCGCGGCGCGGTTCTATCGCGAGCGCTCGTGGGA
>JALZOI010000321.1 GCA_030857245.1 Myxococcota bacterium | reverse complement strand
GCGCCCGGCTTCGCGACGCCGCTCGCGGCCTTGGTCACCACCTCGGTGACCTTCTCGAGCATCGTCTGCGTGTCCCACGGCTTCGGGAGGTTCGCATCGGCGCCGACCTGCGCGCCCTTCGCCGTATCGAACGGCGCAGCGTTGCCGATCAGGATGACGACGGGGACGTTGGCGAGCGAGGCCTCGGACTTGAGCGCGAGGCACAGGTCGTAGCCGTTCTTGCCGGGCATGTGCGCGTCCGCGAGGATCACGGCCGGCGGCTGACTCCGGGCCTTTTGCAGACCTTCGTCGTAGTTGCGGGCACCGACGTACGTGAACTCGGTGCCGCGGAACGTGATGTCCGCTACCTGTTGCATCGTCGCGCTGTCATCGACGCACAAAACAATCTTGCTCACTTGGTCCTCCAGCCGAGGTCTGCGCCGAAATTCGCCGAAACTTGTAACGGAATGCAGATCGTGACGCCGACCCCGATAGCTCGACGCATCTTTGTTGGTAACACGGGCGACGCGGGAGGGTCAAACCAACTGCCTTGAATCCGAGGGCCTTTTGCCCGGGGCTGGTAGATCGGTGCTAGTTTTCGCCGCCCATGCCGACGCACCACACGCCTCTCCACCTCGCCGCGGCCGAGACCGTCGCCGCCGGCGCGGGCGTGGCTGCCACCGATCTCAAGGTCGAAGCCCCGCCCAAGCCCGAGCTCGGTGATCTCGCCGTGGGCTGCTTCGCGATCGCGAAGGCCCAGGGCACGAGCCCCGCGCAGGTCGCGACCGAGCTCGCCGCCGGGTTCACGCCGCGCGGCATGCTCGCGAGCGCGACGGCCGCGGGCCCGTTCATCAACTTCAAGGTCGATCGCGCGCAGGCGTTCGCGTGGATCCTGGATGCCGCGCTACGAGATCGGCTGGTGCCGCCCGACGTCGGCACCGGTCAGACGATCTGCATCGACTACTCGTCTCCGAACATCTCCAAGCACCTCGCGTATCACCACATCCGCGGCACGACGCTTGGCCACGCGCTCGCGCAGATCTATCGCGCGCTCGGCTACCGGGTCGTCGGGATCAACTTCCTCGGCGACTGGGGCACCACCCACGGCATGCTGCTCGCCGCGTGGACGATGTGGGGGCCCGTCGAGCCGCTCGATGTCACCGCGCTCAACACGCTGTACGTGCGGTTCCGCGAGGCCATGAAGACGGACCCCGCGCTCGAGGGCGAGGGCCGCGCGTGGTTCAAGCGGCTCGAGGATGGCGACCCCGACGCCCGGGCGCTGTGGCAGCGGTTCCGGGACGTCTCGTGGGCGGAGTTCGCCTCGGTCTACGACATCCTCGGCATCACGTTCGAGGAGGTCCGCGGCGAGAGCGCGTACGAGCCCGATCTCGCGGGCGTCCTGCAGGAGCTCACGGCGAAGGGGCTCGTCGTCGAGAGTGACGGCGCGCAGGTCGTCGAGCTCGAGGGCGAGAAGACCCCGATCCTGCTGCGCAAGGGCGACGGCACGACGCTGTACGCGACCCGCGACGTCGCGGCGGCGCAGTACCGCTGGACCAACTACCAGTTCACGCGCTCGCTGTACGTCGTCGGCCGCGAGCAGGCCCTGCACTTCCGCCAGCTGTTCAAGCTGCTCGCGAAGGCCGGCCACGAGTGGGCGGCGCGCTGCCAGCACGTGCCCTACGGTCACGTCCGGATCGGCGGCAAGAAGACGAGCACGCGGCTCGGCAACGTCGTGCTCATGAAGCAGGTGTTCGACATCATGCAGGACGAGGTCCGGCCGCTGATCGTCGAGGCGAACCCGACGATGGCGGCCGAGCAGGTCGACAGCGTCGCCCGCCAGGTCGGCATCGGCGCGGTGATCTTCGCGAACCTCGCGTCGCAGCGCGAGAAGGACGTCGACTTCGATCTCGAGAAGGTGACGTCGATCAGCGGCGACTCCGGCCCGTACCTCCAGTACAGCCACGCGCGCTGCGCCTCGATCGCGCGCAAGGCGGGCGAGACGGTCACGAGCCTCGAGGGCGTCGACCTCTCGCTGCTCACGCACGACGCCGAGTGGGCGGTGGCGCGGCGCCTGCTCGACATGCCCGAGATCGTCGTGCGCGCCGGCGACGCGTGCGAGCCGCACATCGTCTGCCACTACCTGCTGCAGCTCGCGGGAGACTTCTCGCGCTGGTACACGATCGGCAACGGCGACAGGTCGCTGCGCGTGATCTGCGACGACCCGGAGCTCCAGCGCGCGCGCCTCGCCCTCACCGCCGGCGTCCAGGCGGCGCTCGCGACCGGCCTCCGCCTGCTCGGCATGGCCGCGCCCGATCAGATGTAGCGCGGCAGTCCGGAGCCAAGCCCCCGAGCAGCTCGGGCCGCCGGGACATGTCATGATCGCGCGGTGTCATCCCTCGCCGGCGTCGTGGTCGCGGTCGCGGTGTTGAGTGCATGCAAGGGTGACAGCACCCACAAGGGGCGTGGCGAGCCCACCCCGGCCCCCGGCTCCGGGTCGGTGGTGCCGGCCGCGGCCGCGTTCGAGCTGCCGAGCATCGACAACCGGCAGCTGTTCAGGAGCAACGCGGACCTGCCGTGGGCCGCCGCCGCGTTCGTCGTCATCGGGAGCGACGGGACGCTCGAGCTGGCCAACGCGGATCCGAGCTGGGCGGGCGGACTCCCCGCGCCGCGCACGCCGGTGACCTCGGAGCTGTTGCGGAGGCGGGTGCTCGAGGTGGTGGTCGCCGGCGGCGGCGAGGCTGCCGTGCATGCCCAGCTCGCCCTCGACGAGCTGAACCCACCGACCCGCGGCGATGCGGGCGCCGGCAGCGGCGACGCCCCGGGCCGGGACACGATCAAGACCACCACGACCGATCCGCAGCTCGCCCGCCAGCAGGCAATCGAGCGGGCGCGGGCCGCCGGCATCCTCGGTGCGGTCGAGCTCCCCCAGGGAGCACCCTTCGCATCGCTCGACGGAGATGGATCGCGCGACGATGAGCCCCGTGCGTTCGGCCAGCTCGCCACCGCGAAGCCGGACGCGCTCGGCACGGCCGCGCTTGCCCCCGCCGCGATCCCGCTCGTGCTGGCGGCCGCGACCGCACCCGCGATCGAGCTGGTCCGCGTGCTGAAGACCACCGGCGGCGTGCTCGGCGTGCGCCGGGGGTCCGCGAGCGGCGTGCTCGATCTCGCGTACGCACGCACCGACGAGTCCGATCTCAGCTGGGAGCGCGCGCGTGGCGAGCGTCCATGGATCGAGATCCACCTCGAGGCTGGCGGGCTCACCGTGCTGGGGTTGCCCGCCGGCTCGCTCCACGCCGTGCCGTGGCAGGCCGGCGCGGTTGATGTCGGCGCGCTCCGCGCGGCGCACGCCGGGCTCCGGCAGGACGCGACGTTCCTGGAGGCCGAGCCGGCGGTGGATGTGCTCGTCGGCGCCGGCGTCCCCGCGCAGCGGCTCGTCGATGTCGTGGTGGCCCTCCACGATCTGGGCGCGACCCGCGTCTCGATCGGCGAGCAGCGACGGTCGCCCGCGGAGCGGGCCCTCGAGATCGCGAGCGCACCGCGCCCTGCCCCCGCGCTGTTTGGACGAGGGCAGCCGAGCATCTCGATCGGCAGCCCGGCGGAGGCGGGCGGGGTTGACCGCGATGCGATCCGCGCGACGATCAGGCAGAGCCTCGCGAAGATCCAGTACTGCTACGAGAAGGAGCTGCTCGCCTCCCCGACGCTGGCCGGCAAGGTGACGGTGACGTTCTTCATCAGCCCCGGCGGTGAGGTCGCGTCCGCGGAGGCCGCGGGCATCAACGAGCAGGTCGCGTCGTGCATCGTCGGCGTGATCAAGCGACTGAAGTTCCCGGCCCCCACGGTCGGCCGCGGCGTGACGGTGAGGTACCCGTTCGTGTTCCGCACCGCCGAGTAGGCGCGCTCGCGTGCGGAGCCCTGGCGCCGCCAGTCAACTGCATTGACCGCGCGGGACCCCGCGCTTAGGGTGCGCTGCTCTCCCGCTCGCCATGTTCGACAGCATCTCCGCCGCCCTCGGCATCTACGCCGCCTCGCTGGTGATCGGGTTCCTGTCGGGCCTGATCCCGATCGTCAACGGCGAGCTCTACCTGGTCACGGTGGTGCTGCTGACCGGCAGCGTGCCCGGCGCGATCGCACTCGGCGTCCTCGTCGCCGCCGGCCAGATGCTCGCGAAGGTCGGGCTCTACCAGGCGATGCGCGGCGCCGCCAACGCGGGCAAGCGCAGCCGCCTCGGCGACAAGATCGAGAAGGCGCGGGCGCGCATCGAGCGCTGGCGCTCCAAGCCGCTGACCGTCACCTTCGTCTCCGCGGTCACCGGCCTCCCGCCCTTCTACCTGGTTGCCCTCGTCGCCGGCATGCTCGAGGTCCGCTTCGTCACCTTCGTCACGCTCGGCTTGCTCGGCCGCTCGATCCGGTTCGTCACGATCGCCTTGATCGCGGTGCTCGCGTAGCTGCGGGCGACCCCGGACGTCAGGCCGCCGGTCGCTGCCAGCCCGCCTCGGGCGGCGGGAGCTGGTGCATGCGGTAGGCGGTCCAGAACTTCATCGCGAGGATCGCACCGCAGACGATCGAGCCGGCGATCACGTTCTTGCTGAACACGAGGACGCCGGTGACGACGGCGCTGTTGACGAGCTTGCCGATCGGCGACCAGTTCCACTGCCAGATCGTCTTGTCGACGAGGTGGAAGTAGTTCGGGCTCTTGATCGGCCACCGCATGAACTGATTCGACAGGAAGTGGTCGATGCCCATGAACTGGAACAGGAACATCGCGACCGGCAGCATCAGGTGCGGGTAGAGCATCACGTAGTTCAGGTAGAAGAACGCGACGAGGACGCGGTCGGCGAGGATGTCGAACTGGGCGCCGAGCCGGGTCTCCTGGTCGAACGCACGCGCGAGGAAGCCGTCGACGACGTCGAGCACCCAGTACACGCCGAGGCCGACGAAGTTCCAGGTCTCGTTCCGGGTCACGGCCGCGTACCCGAAGATGGCCATGCCGGCGACCAGCCGGATCCCGGTGACGATGTTCGCCCACGTGCTCCATCGTTCGCGCACGTCACCTTCGACGTAGGGCTGGAGCGCTCGGCGGGTGGACATCGGTCGCCTCAGTTAGCACGACTCGCGCCGCGCGGGGATGGTCACGCGAGGGACGAGGCTTGCCGGGCCTTGCGGTGGCCGACCACGAGGATGGCGGGGACGAGGACGAGCGCGGTCAGCAGGCAGGTGATCTCACCGATCAGCGAGGCGAGCCCGAAGGCCCTGATCGCGAGGTTGTCGGAGACCAGCAGCGAGCCGTAGCCGATGATCGTGGTGATCGCGCACAGGAACACGGCGCTGCCGCTCGTGCGGAGGGTCGCGATCGGATCCGGGATCTCGTCGTGGTCGTGGCGGTGCGCGACGTTGATCGCGTAGTCGATGCCGAGCCCGAGCGTGATCGGCAGCGCGACGAAGTCGAGGAAGTTGACCTTGATGCCCAGCAGCGCGCAGATCGCGACCATCAGCAGCGTGCCGCTGCCCGTGCCGATCAGCACGGCGACCGCGCGGCGATTGCGCCCGACCAGCAGCACGACCATGATCACGAGCCCGAGGATCGCGACCCCCGTGACGAGCGGTCCGTCGCGCTCGATGGACTCGATGATGTCGGCGAAGATCACGCTCGAGCCCGACGTCGTGACGGTCTCGTCGCCCGCGAGCTCGAGGCGACGCACCGCGTTCGCGAACCGGATCAAGTCCTTGCCGTTCCACTCGTCCAGGTGATCCGACGGCCGGATCGACACGAAGTAGCCGACCCGCCCATCGCGCTCCGTCAGCCGCTGCTGGAGCACCGGCGGCAGCTCCGTGGCGCCGAACGCCGTCAAGCCATCGCGCGGCCGGAGCTCGAGCAGCTCGGCGCGCTGCCTGTCGTCGAGCGCCTCGAGGGCATCGTCGTCGAGCATCGCGCGGATCTCGTCGATGACCGCGAGCTTCGCCTCCTGCTCGGGCGGCACGACGTCGAGGTACGAGCTGATCGATCCGATGGTCTGCTTGGCGGGGGGCTGGTGGGCGTCGAGCGCGCGCAGCGCGTCGACGACCTTGGGGACCTGCTCGAGGCGATCGGTGGCGATGTACGTGCGCCCGGTGATCCCGCGGCCGAAGTGCTTGTCGGAGAGGTCCATCCACTCGCGTGCGAGCAGGGCGTCGTCGCCCTTCGAGCGGAGCTGGCGGATGTCGTACTCGAACGGATCGGCGGCGATGTAGCGGGTGACGATCACGCCGGCGATGGCGGTGATCAGGATGCCGACCGCGACGACGGCCTTGGAGCTCCGGAATCCGATCAGGCGCACCAGCGTCGTGCCGACGACCGGATCGCCCTGGAAGATCCGCGTGTGGTGGCCCCAGCGGACGACGAGCGCCGGCAGCAAGATGTAGGAGACGGTCCAGCACACCATCATCCCGATGGCGCCGATCACCGCGAAGTCGGCGAAGCCGCGGAAGCTGGTGGCCGCGAGCGAGCCGTAGGCGATCGACGCGCCGAGCGAGGCGATCGCGGTAGGCCGCATCGTGCCGACGATCGCCTTGCCCATCGCCACGTCGACGTCGTGGTGGCGGCGCTCCTCGAGGTAGCGCGCGATCAGCAGGATCCCGTAGTTGACGCCGTTGCCCGCGATGATCGCGCCGAGGAAGGCGGTCGCGGCGTTGAGGTGACCGACCGTGATCGCGGCGATGCCGAACGAGATCGTCGTGGCGACACCGAGCGTGCACAGCAGCAGCACGAGCAACGTCGCGCTGCGGAAGTACAGCGCGAGCACGAGCGCGACCAGCACGCCGGTGACGAGCCCCGAGATCAACATGCCTTGGGAGATCGCGCCGTGCTCGGCCACCGACGTGACCACGCCGCCGGTGAAGCCGATCTTCACGGCCGGATATTTCGCGACGAGCTCGGTGCGGATGTCCTGGAGGGCCTCGAGCAGGGCGGCGCCGCGGCCGGCATCGGTCGCACGGAAGGGCGTGCGCACCTGGATCGAGGTCAGCGTGCCGTCGGCGGTGACGTTGCCGGGCACCGCCAGCCGCGCCTCGGCCTCGCGCCGGCGTGCCCGCAGGTCGTCGAGCTGCTGCTTGCTGCGGGCCTCGGCCTCCGGATCTGGATCCTCGAGGTCGACGTAGAGCGGGTTGGCCTTGAGCTTGGCCTGCTCGATGTAGGCCGCGAGGGCCTCGCGGGCGCGCTGGAGCTCCTCGAGCGGGATGAACAGCTCCTTGCGGGCGGCGAGGAACGCGCGCAGCTCGGCGTCATCCGCCTCGACGTACTCGACGAGGTCGGAGCTCACCGCGCGGACGCGCTCGACCAGCTCGCTGGCGACGGCTGCGCGCTGCGGCGCATCCGGCGCCTGCACGAGCACCAGCACGGTGTCGCCGGCCTTGACGCGCGCCTCGAGGCGGCGCAGATCGACCACCGACTGCGAGTCCTGCGGCAGCAGGTTCGAGAAGTCCGCGCGGAGCGGCAGGTGGTTGAGGATGAGGTAGACCGCACCGGCGACGAGGGCCAGGTGGACGCCGACGATCGCGATCGCGTTGCGCTTGACCCAGGCGACGTAACGTCGGGACAGCTGCTCGGGACTGCGGGGCACCGGCGCCTACTATGGCATCGCGCGCAGCGAGGGACGACCCGTCGCCCGTACCAATTGCGTCCCCGTCACCTCGACGGTGGTCGCCCGGCGATCAGATCCGACCGAGCGAGCGCGGCGGCCGGCCCGAGCCGCCCGCGATCGCCAGCACCACGAGCGTCAGCACGTACGGCAGCAGCGGCGCGAGCTCGGACGGCACCGCCGAGCCGGTGATCTGGAGCAGGATGTTGAGCGCCTCGCCGGCCGCGACCCCGACACACGCGAGCGCGGCGAGCGCCGGCCGCCAGCCCGCGAGGATCACCATGGCGAGTGCGATGTAGCCCCGCCCGCTCGACATGTCCGCCGAGAAGCCACCGACCGCGAGCGACAGCTGCGCGCCGCCCGCGCC
>JALZOI010000022.1 GCA_030857245.1 Myxococcota bacterium | reverse complement strand
GCGCCGACGCCCACGCCCACGCCAACCCCGACGCCGCCGCGGGTCGTGCCCGAGCCGCGCCTCGCAGCGACCGAGCCGCGCGCCACCGAGCCCGTCAAGCCGGCGGTGGTCGAGCCGCGGGAGCCCAAGGAGCCCAAGGTCGCGGCGACGCCCGCGAAGCCCCGTGACGCCGAGCTGTACTTCGCGGTCGGCAATGCCATGGGCCGCGCGAACACGCAGCTCGCCCGCACCGTCCGCTGGCTCACCGCGAGCCCCGATGTGCAGGTCACGATCGAGGGTCACGCCGATCCGACCGGCAGCGCCGAGAACAACCAGGTGCTCGCACAGAAGCGCGCCGAGTGGGTGCGCGACTACCTGGTGTCCGCGGGCATCGACGCGTCGCGCCTCGAGGTGATCTCGTACGGCGACACGCGCCTCAAGTACTCGCGTACGGACACCCGGAACCGGCGCGTCGCGATCGTCCCGAAGTGAGCGCCGGTGACCCGCGAGCTCGTCCGCGAGCTGCGCTGGATCACCTACCTCGCTACGACGTCGGCGCTCGGGTCACCGGGCGACGACCGAGTCCCGCACCGACGACAACCTCGACGGGGGTGCGATTGTAAGAGGCGTGTGATTGGGGCATCCTCAATCGTCTCGCGCCACCCGCGCGAACCAGTTCGGAGGGGAGAGATGACGCGCAAGTATCAGAGCATCCTTGAGACGGTCGGCAACACGCCGGTCGTGCGGATCAATCGTCTCGCCCCGCCGGGGGTGAACCTCTACGTCAAGGTCGAGTCCTTCAATCCACTGGGCTCGGTCAAGGATCGCCTCGCACTCGGCATCATCGAGACCGCGGAGCGGGCCGGCACGCTCAAGCCGGGCCAGACCGTCATCGAGGCGACGAGCGGGAACACCGGCATCGGGCTCGCGATGGTGTGCGCCGCGAAGGGCTATCCGCTCGTGCTCGTGATGGCGGAGCCGTTCAGCGTCGAGCGCCGGCGGCTGATGCGCTTCCTCGGCGCCAAGGTGATCATCACGCCGGCCGCCGAACGCGCGGTGGGCATGGTCAACAAGGCCACCGAGCTCGCGGCCGCGAATGGCTGGTTCATGACCCGGCAGTTCGAGAACGAGGCCAACCCGGACTTCCACTCCGCGACGACCGCGCGGGAGATCATCCAGGACTTCGCCGGCGAGCGCCTCGACTACTGGGTCACCGGCTACGGCACCGGTGGCACGCTGAAGGGCGTGGCGCGCGTGCTGCGCGAGGAGCGCCCCGAGACGAAGATCGTGGTGTGCGAGCCCGAGGACGCCCAGCTGCTCGGCAGCGGCGTCGCGCAGCCGCGCAACCCCGACGGTAGCCCCGCGTCGCCGCACCCGAGCTTCAAGCCGCATCCGATGCAGGGCTGGACGCCGGACTTCATCCCGAAGATCACCGGCGATGCGGTCGAGATGCGGCTGTTCGATCGGCTGGTGCCGATCACCGGCCCCGACGGGATCCGGTGCGCGAAGGAGCTCGCGACGAAGGAGGGCATCTTCGTTGGCATCTCCTCGGGCGCGACCTTCGCGTGCGCGCTCAAGGTCGCCGCCGAGGCCGACCAGGGCTCGACGATCCTCTGTATGCTGCCGGACACCGGCGAGCGCTATCTCAGCACGCCGCTCTTCGCGGACGTCGCCGCGGACATGAACGAAGAAGAACTGACGATCTCGCGCTCGACGCCAGGTGGTCAGCTGGCGGCGAAGTAGCGATTCTTGGTCCGCTTGACCGCCATCGCGAGCTCGTCCTTGTTGTCAGGAAGTGCGGAGGCACGCACCCACGTGCCGCCGCGGAAGGACGACTGAGGTACCCCTATGTCCACGGCCCCGAACGCCCCCAAGGCGCTGACCCAAGCACACCCCCAGGAAGAGTTCGCGGTCGAGAAGGCGACGTACGGCGGCGTCACGCTCGTCACGATGCACGGCACGCTCGACCACGCCTTCGAAGGCAAGAAGGTCGCCGAGTCGATCGCCACCAAGAAGCTCGTCGTGATGATGCGCGATGTCCGTCGGTTCGCGTCGTGGGGCATGTCCGAGTGGATGGACTTCCTGCGCATCAACTCGTCGCGCGACCTCTACCTCGTCGAGTGCTCGACCTACGCGGTGAGCCAGATCAACCTGGTCACCGGCCTGCTCGGGCACGCCAAGCTCGTCAGCTTCTACGCGTCGTACCGCTGCGGTAGCTGTAGCGAGGAGCTCGAGACGCTGTTCCTGATCCCGAAGGACCGCGCCAGCATCCGCGAGCTGCCCGGTAGTCATCAGGAGTGTCGCGCGTGCGGTGGGCGGGCCCGGCTCGAGGAGTATCCGGCGGCGTTCTTCGAAACGATCGCGGGGCGGCCGTCGTTCGACATCGACGACGAGGTCCTGGCCTTCCTGCGCTCGCGCATGAAGTACGAGCTGTCCCCGGACCTCACGCGGTTCCGCGCGCACCGCCGCGTCCGCCAGGGCTACACGTACCTCAAGGTGTCGGGCAGCATGGCGATGCTGCCCCCCGAGGTGCTGGCCGGCGCCTCCGAAGGCACGACCGTGCTCGACGTCCATGGTGCCGTCGTCAACCCGACCCAGCTCGCGCCGTGGCGCGCGTACCTGCAGGCCGCCGTGGCGAAGGTGCCTTCGCTCCAGCTGCTCAACTGCCCGCCCGGGTTCCTCGAGCAGGCCGTGGTGCCGGAGGACCTCCAGGACAAGTTGAAGGTCCGGAGCTTCGCGCTCTCGTATGATTGCCCACGCTGCACGACGCCGACCGCGGCGATGATCGATGTCGCGGAGAACCTCGAGCAGCTCGTCGGCGGCACGGCGCCGCCCGCGCGTTGCGCCAGCTGCCAGTCGCTGCTCGTCGCGAGCCTCGCGCCCGCGCAGGTCGCGCTGCTGCGCGCGCTGCCGGCTCGCAACCGCGACGTGATGCTCGACAAGTTCCTCGAGAAGGCGCGCGCCGAGCCGCTCGACAAGCTCGAGAACTGTCTCGTCGCCACGCCCCAGAAGCCGACCAAGAGCACGGCCGCGAGCGGGCGCACCATGTACGCCATCCTCGGCATGACCACGCTGGTGGTCGTCGGCCTGGCCGTCGTCGCGTTCACGTTGTGGAAGCAGCGCGACGAGGCGAAGCCCGCGGTGGCCGCGGTGGCCGTGCCGGTCCCCGTCCCGCCGGCGGCGCCCGCGTTCGAGCGGCCCGACTGGATCATGTCGGACGTCCCGTCGTCGGCGTACTGCCACGACATGATCAACCGGCTGATGTGCGTCGGTGTGTCGTCGTACCGCCCGGCGCGCGATCAGGGCGTGGCGGAGGCCAACGACGCCGCGCTCGAGGAGCTCGTCAATGCGGTCGGGCTGCGGATCTCGGATCCGTACTTCCGCGAGCGCGTCATGCCCGCCTACAGCGAGGTCCGCAGCAAGTCGCTGTCCGCGCTGCAGGCCGCCGATCTCGATCGCACCAGCGCGGCGTACCTCGCCGCCGACGAGGTCGTGACCCGGTCGCGCAAGCGCGTCGTCGAGATCCTGCAGATCTCGGGCGGTGCCGCGGTGCCGTCGCAGCGGACCGACTGGTACTGGGAGGAGTACGGCGCCAAGGATGGCTCGACCGAGGTCCTCGTGTTCGTGCGCTACGACGTCACGCTGGATGCCGTGAAGGCGCTCGCCGAGAAGTACGCGGCGACGACGCAGGTCCTGGACTCGACCGCGATGACGGCCTTTCCGGCGGTGGCCTGGCAGTCCGCGAGCTTCACGGGTGGGGCGATGCTGACCAAGGTCGGCCGGCCGCTCGCGAAGGCGGGGGTCGCGCCGATGGACGTGATCACGTCGGTCAGCAACCAGCGGATCGGCGATGTCATCGGCTTCACGCGGCGGCTCGAGGAGTGGCAGAAGACCGCCACCGACCTCGAGCTCGCGGTGGTCACCGGCGACGCGCCAGCGCGCGTCGTCACGGTGCCGCGGCGCGGCCGGTAACGCGAAAGCGTCGGCGGTCGGACGGTCGGCGCAACGGCGTCAGGTCGGGCGCACGCTGCTGCGCAGCGGCTCACCGGCGAGGAACCTCGTCACGTTGGCGAAGCCGAACCCGAGCGTGCGGCGCCAGCTCTCGCGCGTGAGCCAGGCGGTGTGCGGCGTCAACAGGACGTCGTCGCGCCGGAGCAGCGGGTGATCTGGCGCCGGCGGCTCCTTCTGCAGGGTGTCGAGCGCAGCCCCCGCGAGCCGACGGCTGTCGAGCGCGGCGACGAGCGCCTCCTCGTCGACGAGCTCGCCGCGCGCCGTGTTGACGAGGAAGGCGCCGGGCCGCATCCGCGCGAACGCCTCGGCGTTGATGATCCCCCGGGTCGCGGGCGACAGCCGCAGGTGGAGCGAGACCACGTCCGACGTCTCGAGCAGCGTGGCGAGCGGGACCAGCGGGATGCCGTCACGGGTCGCCTCGTCGGGCCGGCGCGCGAGGCCCTGGACCGTCATGCCGAAGGCGGTCGCCAGCCGCGCGACCCGCAGCCCGATCTCGCCGAGCCCGAGGATCCCGAGGGTCCGGCCGGCGAGCCCGTCGAACGCGACCTCGGGCACGCTGTCGACCTCGCCGCTGGGGAGCTGCCACGGCTTGGCGACGAGCCAGTCGCCGTTCACGACCGCCGCGTGCTGCCACCGCAGCTTGCGACACAGCGCGAGCATCATCATCAGGCAGTGCTCGGCCACGGTCCCGGAGGTGGTATCGCCGACGGTCGCGACCTGGATCCCGGCGCGCTCGGTCGCCGCCAGATCGACGAGCTCGTGACCGGCGCGGAGCAGCTGGATGAGCCGCAGCTGCGGCGCCCGGGCGAGGAACGCGGCATCGAAGCGCGCGCGTGGCAACCCCATGATGCACCCGGCCGCCGCGACCTCCTCGTCGTAGCCGGGGTGCGAAGCGGCCATGATCGCCAGCGCACAGCCCGGCGGAAGCAGCTCCTCCGCGACGTGGCGGACGGAGCGCGGCAGGTTCGGGGTCAGCAGGATGCGCATCCCCCTATCCTACGGGGCGTTCAGTCGTGGCGGGCGAGCACGCGGACGGTGTTCATGAGCACGCCGAACCGCAGGGGCTTGCGCAGGCAGAACAGCAGCTCGTCACTGACCGACACGAACTGGACGATGTTCTCGGGGGTGCCGAGCACGATCAGCGGCAGCTCCGACGACATCGCGTTGGCGCGCACCTGCTCGTAGAGCTCGAGGGCGACGCCCGGGAGATCGTCGATGTCGATGATGCCGAGCGTCGCCGGAGCCCGGGTGGCCTCGGTCAGCCACTCCGTCGCGTCCTCGAGCGCGACGAGCTCGAGGGGCTCCTCGTCACGCAGCTCCGCCCAGTTCTTGACCTCCTGGCCGTAGATCTCGCGAAGGAACGGCTGGGCCTCGAAGAGCAGCACGCGGCTGGGCGCTTCGGGGGTGATGAAGATCTGGGTGCTCGCATCGAGCACGTCGGCAATCCACGCCTTGGCGGCGGGCGAGGCATCGATGAACGCGAGGCCGGAGGCCGCGCCCTCGGGGTGGCTCGCGGGCTGCGACCACTGGACGACCGCCTCGATCTGCATCGGGTCGAGGAACCCGAGGAACGAGATGTTCAGGAGGAAGCGCTGGCCGACCTGCATGCTCGTGTTGATGCGGACCCCGCCCTCGGAGAGGTCGCTCAGGTAGTTGGAGCGAAAGCCCGCGGCGTCGTCGAACTCGACCTTGAGGACGAGCTGCTGCCGTTCGTGGCGTCGTTGACTGGGGGGCGGGCGCGTCGACACGAGCTACCTCTCGAACTCCGCCGTCAGCTCGACGAGCGCATCCACCGCCTGGGCCGGGACCCAGTTGTAGATCGACGCGCGGATGCCGCCTGCCGTGCGGTGACCCTTGAGCCCGACCATGGCGCGCCGCTGGGCCTCGGCCAGGAACCGCGCATCGGCCTCCGGAGTCGGTAAGAAGAAGGTCACGTTCATGAGCGAGCGAGAGTCTAGCGCAGCCGGCACGCGGTAGAGCTCCGGGCGGGCATCGAGTGCGGCATAGAGGCGCCGGGCCTTCTCTCGGTTAGCCGCCTCGATCGCTGCGATCCCGCCGATCTCGACGGCGTGCTCGAGCACGTGGCGCATCATCGCGACCGCGAAGGTCACCGGCGTGTAGTAGAGCGACGCGTGCTTCGCGTGGGTCGCGTAGCGCCACACCGTCGGAATATCGCGGCGTGAGCGCTCGATCAGGTCCTTGCGGATGATGACGGCGACCACTCCGGAGGGCCCGAGGTTCTTCTGGGACGCCGCGTAGATCATCCCGAACTTCGAGACGTCGACCACGCGCGACATCACGTCGGAGGTCATGTCCGCGACCAGCGGGACCTCGCCGGTCTCGGGGAACGCGGCCCACTGGGTGCCGTAGACCGTGTTGTTGCTGCAGAGGTGGAGATAGGCCGCCTGGGGGTCCACGACGAGCTCGCGCGGGCCCGGGCAGCGGCGATACGAGCCGTCCGCCTCGCGGGTGTCGGCGGCGATCCGCGCGTCGCCGAGCAGCAGGGCCTCGTCGTACGCCGCGCGCCCCCACACGCCGGTGACCGCGTACGCGGCGAACCCGCCGGGCGGCAGCAGGTTGAGCGGCAGCATCGCGAACTGGCCGCGCGCGGCGCCCTGGAGCAGGAGGATGTCGTGGGTCTCGGGCACCGCCATCAAGGTGCGGAGCAGCGCGATCGCGCGGGCCTGGACCCGCTCGTACGCCGCGCCGCGGTGGCTCTGCTCGACGACGGAGATGCCGGTGCCCTCGAAGTCGACGAGGTCCTGGCGCGCGCGCTCGATCGCGACGGCGGGTAACGAGGCCGGGCCGGCACCGAAGTTGATGGTCATGGTCGCTTCACGGCGGAGGTCCCGCAGACGGCGCGCCGGCGCGCGAGGACGCGATCGACGAGCTCGCCGGAGGAGCCGAGGTAGGAGGTGGGTTCGAAGATCTCCTCGATCGTCTCGCGATCGAGCACGAGGCTGAGCTCGTGGCTCGCGAGCGCGAACTCGCGGACGGTCTTCTTCGCATCGATGGCGTCCTGCGACAGCCGGTGGACGAGCGTGAAGGCCTTGGCCTGGCCGACGCGCTGGCCGAGCAAGAACGTCAGCGCCTCGGTGCACGCGAGATCGGCGAGCTCGCGGGCGGTGCCTTCCATGTCGCTGCTCCGCACGGTGATGCACTCGACGACCGTGCTCGTCAGCTGCAGCGCGGTCAGCGTGTAGTGGCTGGCTTCCGCGACCGCCGGCCACTCGAGGCGGGTGCCGCGATAGTCGCGCTCGTGCTCGACGATCATGCACTCGAGGCCGAGCGATACCTGGGCGCGTGCGAGCCGCGCGAGCACGACGACCTGCTCGGCGTTCTCCGGGTTGCGCTTGTGCGGCATCGTGCTGCTGCCGAGGCGACCCGGATCCCAGCGCTCCTCGAGCTCGGCGAACTCGGGACGGCAGAGCGTCCGGATCTCGTCGGCCGCGCGGGCGAGCGACGCCGCCACCGATGCGAGCAGGAAGACGAACTCGGCGACCCGATCGCGGATGACGTGCCAGCCGACGTCGGGGACCTCGAGGCCGAGCCGCATCGCGAACCGCTCGAGCAGCTGCACGCCGCGGCCGCGGAAGCTCGCCATCGTGCCGACGCCGCCGGCCATCTGCGCGACGAGCAGGCGAGGGCGGGCCTCGCGGATGCGCACGAGGTGGCGCGTGAGCTCGTCGATCCAGCCCGCGACCTTGAGGCCGAACGTGGTTGGCAGCGCGGGCTGCGCGTGCGTGCGCCCGACGGTGAGCTGCAGCCGGTTGGCGGAGGCGAGGACGTCGAGGCGATCCAGCAGCGCGATCAGGTCGAGCTCGACATGATCGAGCACGTCGCGCATCTCGAGCGCCTGGCCCGTGTCCTGGATGTCCTGCGTCGTGGCGCCGTAGTGGATGAACTGCGAGGAGTAGCTGCCGACGACCTGCTGGAGCGAGCGCAGCAGCGGGACCAGCGAGTGGCCGGACTTCCGGATCCCGGTGCTGATCGCCGCGAGGTCGAGGCGCTCGATGTGCGCCGAGCGAGCGATGATGTTCGCCGCCTCGTGCGGGATCATCTCGAGCTCGGCCTGGCTCAGCGCGAGGGCGACCTCGACGTCGAGCCAGCGCTGCAGCCGGCAGATGTCGCAGAAGATGCGCCGGCTCTCGGCGGTCGAATACCCGCCCCCATGAAAGGCCGAGTCGATCACGTGGCTGCGCTCGTGGTTACACTGGCGTGGCAGCTCGTGCAGCTGCGTTGGATGGTGATGCCGGGCAGCCATCAACCGGCCTGTTCTTCGGTGCTGCGGATCACCCGGCCGGGCAGCGACCCGGTCTCCTGGCCTTCGCGCATCACCTGCACACCGTGGACGAAGGTCGCGACGATGCCCCGGGCGCGCGCGATCAAGCGGCGACCCCCGGCGGGCAGATCGTCGACGAACACCGGCGGGTCCGAGCCGATCGTCTTCGGATCGAACAGGCAGATGTCGGCGTGGTAGCCGGGCTTCAGCAGGCCGCGGCGGGCGATGCCGAACACCGACGCCGGGTGTGCCGTGAGCTTCCAGATCGCGTGCTCGAGCGAGAGCGCCTGCTGCTCGCGGACCCAGTCACCGAGGAGGACGGTGGGGTAGCGTAGATCGCAGACCTGATCGACGTGCGCGCCGGCGTCCGAGATGCCGAGCATGAAGCGCGGCTCCTGGAGCAGCGAGCGCACGACGTCGCGATCGAGGTTCGCGCTCTCGAACTGGAACAGCGTGCGCAGATCGTCCTCGAGCGTGAGATCGAGGAACGCGTCGAGCGGCTCCTTGTTCTCGGCGCGCGCGATGTCACCGATCGTGCGGTTGAGATAGCGCTCCGACAGATCCGGGCGCTCGGCGGCGGCGATGCGGACGCGCTCCCACGGGATCTTGCGGATGTGGTCCTTCTGCTCGGCCTTGGCGGCGGCGCGGAAGGCGGCATCGGCGTAGAGCTTGCGCTGCTCCTCGTACGTGCCGTTGAGCGCCGGGCGCCAGACCGCGAACTCGGAGAACTTGAACGGCTTGCGCATCGTGTGCATGAACACGATCGGCATCGGCGAGACTTGCGGGACCACCTTGTCGGCGAGGTCGCCGAGGCGCGCGAGCTGCTTCTTGGCGAAGTCGAGGTCGCCCGTCATCGCGACCATCGGCAGGAAGCTGACGGGCCGCGCACTCTCCTCGACGAGGAACCGCAGCATCTCGACGTCGGCGTCGCTGATGTACTGCACGCCCTGGCGCAGCGAATCGAGCGCGACCGTGACGACGCCCTTGCCCTGGTCTCGCATGACATTGCACAGCGCGCGGAGCTCGTCGCGGCTCGCATTGCGGCACGCGAGGGGACCGCCACCGTAGCCGCGGTGGTTCGCCAGCAGGTCGTTCGAGAAGCCGAAGGCCCCATCGTCCATCGCCTGCCTGAACACGCTGACCATCTGCGTGAGCTCGTCGGAGTTCGCCGCGCGCTCGAACGAAGCCGCGCCCATGACGTAGTGGCGCAGCGGCGTCAGCGAGATCAGGCCGGCGATGTTGACGCCCAGCCCGTCCTTCTCGATGTGCGAGAAGTATTCTTTCGGCGTGCTCCACTGCCAGTCGACCCCGGCCTGGAGCACCTCGTAGTCGATGCCCTCCACGTTGACGAGATCGCGGAGCAAGATCTCGCGCGTGCTCTCGCGCACCGGCATCAGCCCGACGCCGCAGTTGCCGAGCACCGCGCTCGTGACGCCGTGCCAGCAGCTCGGCGTGATCTGGCGGTCCCACAGGACCTGGGCATCGAGGTGCGTGTGCGGGTCGATGAAGCCCGGTGACACCACGAGGCCATCGGCCTCGATCACGCGGGTCGCGCCGCCAGGATCCTCGCGGCCGACCGTCTGGATGACGCCCCCCTTGATCCCGACATGGCCGCGGAAGATCGCGCGACCGGTACCGTCGGCTACGCGCGCATTCTTGATCAGGGTGTCAAGCATCGATATCCCCGGCTATGGACGATGGAGCAACCGTGGCGAGCCGCTCCCCTCGAGCGGCTTCCGGTCAGCCTATTCTAGACGAACCCGGGTCAGCTGAGCGAGCGCAACGACGGCATTCGCCTGGGGCCGGCGGCGAGCACCCCTCGCAGCACCCCTCGCGGGTAGCTCGACTCGCGGTCAGGACCATTCGATCATCGCGAACGTCCAGTCGTCCGTCTGCGGCTGCCCGGCCAGCGTGTGGTCGGCGTGCATCACGATCGAGGAGGCCGCGTCGTTGAGGCCCCGGCCGCGGGTGAGCTCGTACTGCTGGGCGAACTTCCGCATCCCCATGACGTTCCCGTTCGGCAGCTCGATCTCGGGGATCCCGTCCGTGTACATCAGGATCCGGTCGGTCGGCTCGAGCTTGCCCTCGACGCGCCCGGTCTCGAAGCCGACCTCGGTGCCGAGCGGGGCGCCCGCGCAGAAGTGCACCTTGTGCTTGCCGTTCTGGCCAAGGCTCAGGATGGGTGGCGCGCCGGCGCTGTAGAAGATCCAGCGGCCCGTGGCTTCCTCGAGCTCGAGGGCGGCCATCGTCATGTGGTACTTGCCCTTCGCGACGCGGAGGACCTGGCGGTTCAGGAGCTCGAGGGCTTGCTGGACATCGTCGAGGCCGTTCTCGACGAGCACGCGGAACGCGGTCGCGACCGCGGCGGTCACCATCGCGGGTCCGGGGCCGTGGCCCGTGACGTCGCCGACCAGGACGACGTGCCGGCCCCCGGACAGCGGCTCGTGCCACCACCAATCGCCGCCGCAGGCGTCGGCCGGGCGGTAGAGGCCGACGAGCTGGACCCGGGCCGTCGTGATCTCGTTGTACTCGGGGAGGAAGCCGGTCTGCACCGCGCCGGTGAGTGCGAGATCTCGCTCGACCACGGCGAGCCGGCCTTCGCGCTCGGCGCGCCGGACCCGCTGGCGCTGGGTGCGGAACAGCAGGTACGCCGCCCCCGCGATCAGCAGGAGATACCCGACGAACGCCTGCCAGGTCCGCCAGATCGGCGGGGTCACCGAGAGCTTCAGCGCGACCCCCTCCTCGTTCCAGACGCCGTGGCGGTTGGCCGCACGGATCCGGAGGGTGTAATCGCCGCCGTCGAGCTTGGTGTAGGTCGCGAACGGACGATCGGTCTCGATGAACTTGTCATCGAACCCTTCGAGCTTGTACGCGTAGCGGTTCTTCGTCGGTGCGGCGAACGAGAGCGCCGCGAACTGGACCTCGAACGAGTCGGAGTACGACACCTCGAGCTCCGGCAAGGTCCAGATCGGTCGGGCGAGCTTGACCTCCTGGTTGAACACCTTGAAGGCGGTGATCACGACCGGCGGGGTGTACGGGTCGCGCTTGATGTCGCGCGGGACAAACGCATTGAACCCGCCCGCGCCACCGAAGAACAGCTCGCCCGACTTGCCGGCGAGGAACGACCCCTGGCTGAACTCGCTGTCCTGGGCGCCGTCGGAGGCGTCGTACGCGAGGAACGTCTTCGTCTTCGGCTCGAAGTGGAGGAGCCCGCCGCCGTTCGTGCTCATCCACAGTCCACCCGCGTCGTCGGGCAGCAGGCCGAGGACGGCATCGTTGGTGAGCTTGGAGTTGCTGGTGGTGAACCGCTCGACCTTGCCAGTGGTCGGGTCGAGACGGTTGAGGCCGCCGCCGTACGTGCCGACCCACAGGATGCCCGCCGCGTCGCGGTGCATCGTGGTCACGTCATCGCTGGAGAGGCTCTCGGGGTTGTCCGGCTGGTTGCGGAAGCTCTTTGCGGTGCCACTGGCGATGTTGAAGCGCACGACGCCGCCCTTGGCGGTGCCGACCCACAGGATCTGCGGGTCGGTCGGGTCGGGGTAGAGCGTGTACAGGTGATTCGAGCTGAGGCCGCTCGTGTCATCCGTGGCGTCGACGGTGTCGGTCGACTCCGTCGTGTACGCGGTGAAGATCTCGAGCTCGGGGTCGAAGCGCACGAGGCCGCCGCCCCACGTCGCGAGCCAGAGCTGCCCCCTCGAGTCCTCCCAGATGTCGAACATGGTGTCGATCGGCAAGCCGTTGGGCTTGTCGGGATCAGGGAGATACTGCCGGTGCTTCTCCGTCTTCGTATCGAACGCGATCAGGCCCTGACCCTTCAGCGAGATCCACAACGTGCCGCGCCGATCGCGGTGGATCGCCGTGATCCATGCGGAGTCGAGCGCGACGGGGGCGCCCTGCGGATCGGTGCTGCGCTGCAGCGTGTGGTAGGCGGTCACGCGCTGCGCGGCGCGCTCGTACTTGTGGAGGCCGTCGTTGTACGTGCCGAGCCACAGCGTGCCGTCGGTGTCCTCGAAGAACGAGTTCGCGTGCGTGCGCGTGCGGTAGTGGCCGAACTTGAGGCGGAACTCGTCGAACTTGCAGACGCCGACGGTGAATCCGCCGACCCACATGACGCCGCCCGAGTCCTGGTAGATCGACTCGACGCCGGGCGAGGGCAGGCTCGTCGTGTCGTTCGGCTCGTGCAGGTACTGGATGGTCCCGCCGCCCGGATCGAGCCGGTTCAGGCCGTTCGTCGTGCCGATCCACAGGTTCTTGTCCTGATCCTCGAACAGCGTGGAGATGTGGTCGTCGATGACGACCGCGGGGCTCGTCGAGCGATGCCGCACGATCGCGCGGGTCGCCGGATCGAGCACGAGCGCGCCGTCGCCGTCGGTGCCGATCCACAGCTTGCCGCTCGACGCCGCGAGGAGCGACGTGATCGGCGCGGTGCCGAGGCCCTGATTGTCCCCCGGCGTGGGCCGGTAGCTGGTGGTCGCCCCGGTGTCGGGGTTCCACTGGATGACGCCGACACTCGCGGTCCCGAGCCAGAGCGTGCCGCCTTGATCGGCTGCGATCGCGGTGATCGCCGCGTCGAGCGGCTTCGTCAGGAACTCGGTGAACGTGCCGGTGGCAGGCTCGAACCGATTGAGGCCACCACCGCTCATCGCGAACCAGATCCGGTCCTTGCGGTCACGCGCGATCGCGGTGACGCCCTCCGAGCTGAGGCCGCCCTTGGCACCGTGCTCGTAGCGCGTGAATTGATCGGTGTTGGGATCGTAGAGGTTGAGGCCGTGCTCGACGGTGCCGACCCAGAGCTTGCCGCTGGCATCGGGGACGAGCGCGGTGATGTAGCCCGACGACACCGTGCGTGGATCGGTGTCGCTCGGTCGATAGACGCGCATGTTGATGCCGTCGTAGCGAACGAGCCCGTCCTGCGTGCCAAACCAGACGAAGCCTCGTTGATCCTGGACGATGACGCGAACGTTGGAGTTCGGCAGTCCTTCGGCCAGCGTCAGGCGATCGCACCCGAGCGGCGAGGCGAGCCGCTGCACCGTCTTGGCGGCGACCGCGATCCGCGGCAGGGCAGCGACCTCGGGACCCGGTGGGGGCGCGGGCTGGGCCGAGGCGGGCGCAGCGCTGACAGTGGCAGCGAGCAAAGCGATTGCGAGATGGCGGACCATGGGCTGTCGACGTCCTTGCGTGCGAACGCGCGCTAGCTCGGCCGGACGAGCAGGTACATGACGATGGCGAGCACGATGACGATCGCGGCCGAGATGACCACCGCCTTCACGGACACCGGGCGAATCGACGTGGAGATGTGCGCGGGGGGCAGGGGCGCCTGCATCTGCATCGGCGCGGCCGAGAAGTCGACCGGGGACATGGTCGGTGGCGCCATGGGCGATGGCGGATGCGCCAGCGGCTCGGCGGCCCGCGCCTCCGCGGTCCGGCGGAGCGTCACCGAGACGTCGACCGCCATGTCCGCGCCGGTGACTCGCGGCACCGGCGACAGCGACCCCGGCACCGCCACGTTCATGGACCTGCTGCTGTCGTAGGTACCCGTCGTCCGGACGATCTCGACGCGCGAAGGCTCGCTCTCTCCGCTGCCGATCTCCTCCGCGAAGACGTGCGACAGGAAGCTCGCGATGTTCGGTGCGGAGCTCTCCATGCCGAAGGCACGTGCGATGTCGTTGAGCTCGGCGACGACTTCCTGGCCGCGCTGTGGCCGATCGTCCGGGTTCGGCGCGAGCATACGGCTGACAAGCAGCGCGAGCCGGTCCGGCACCTGGACGATCTCGTGCAACGGCTTGTACTGGCCGGCGCGGATCTTGCGGACGATCTCCTTCGGCTCCTTGCCCGTGAACGGCATGTAGCCGGAGCACAGCAGGTAGAGGATGACGCCGAGCGAGAACAGATCCGAGCGGTGATCGATCGGCTCGTTCGTCGTCGTCTCCGGCGACATGTAGAGCCACTTGCCGACGATCATCGTCTCGGCGTGCTCGGTGACCGCCGACATCGCGACGCCGAAGTCGAGCAGCTTCACGGTGCCGTCGTAGCTGATGATGATGTTCTGCGGCGAGACGTCGCGATGGACGACCGACAGCCGGTTGCCGTCCATGTCGGTCGACCAGTACGCGTGGTGGAGCGCCTGCGCGACCTCCCGGATCACGTACAGCGCCTCCGCGAGCGGCATCATCGTGCGGCCTGCCTGCAGCTTCTTGACGACGTCGCGCAGGTCCTTGCCGTGGACGTACTCCATCGCGAGGTAGAGCGCGCCCTGCACCTCGCCGACGTCGAGCACCTGCACGATGTTCGGGTGCGTCAGCCGGCCCGCGATCTTGGCCTCGTTGAGGAACATGTCGATCGCGAGGTGCCGGCTCTCGAGCAGCTTGCGCTGGATGCGCTTGAGGGCGACGGGCTTCTCGAAGCCGCCGATGCCGACCTGCTTGGCGAGGAAGACCTCGGCCATGCCGCCCTCGGACAGCCGCCGCACGATCTTGTACTTGCCGAGGATCGTGTCGTCCGCGCCGATCGAAGCGGTGGCGCCTTCGCCGGCCTGGGCGACGTTGGCGTCGGTCAGGGCGCGCGAGAGGATCTCGTCGCGCTGGCGGATCAGCTTCGCGCTCGCCGGCGGCGTGCTCGTGCTCGCCTTCTGGAGCGGCACCAGCGTCTCAGCGGAGAGCGTGTTGCGCGTCGTGCCGCCACACGTGGTGCAGACGTGATCCTCGAAGTTGCGCGGCCAGTTGGTCGTCAGCAGGGTCTCGCTCTCCTGCGAGATGCGACCACAGTCGACGCAGCCATACGGCACGAGCACGGAGGCGACCGCGACGTTGCGCGCGATCGCGAGCGTGTCACCCGCCGCCGCGAGGAAGGACTCGTTCATGTCGACGAGCGTCACGGACGGGACCTGCGCGGCGAGGCTCTTGATCAGCCGACGCCACTCCTTCTGGCCGGTGGTGTCGAACCGATCGACCTCGGCGAGATCGATCACGACCTCGCCCTCGGCACCGACGAGCAGCGGCCGCGCGCGGAACATCGAGCCGATCGTGCCGATGATCCGGAAGTAGGTGACCGAGCCGTGGACGAGCTTGATGATCCGGGGCGGCTTCTCGCCGGAGCTGTCGAGCGACGTGTAGAGACCCTGCGCCGCGAGCAGCGCAGCAGCCGGCGGCTGGATGCTCGTGGCGGCGTACTTGTTGACGAAGGCGAAGTAGCTCTCGGGCGTCTCGTCGAACTCGAGCTTGCCGCCGCAGCGCGTGCACTCCTTCTCGGGGAGCCCGCCCTTGGCGAGGTTCGCGCGCTCCGCGAGCACGTCGATGGTCTCGCCCGACTCGACGCCGCACGACGGGCACGTGTACGGCGCGATGACCGTCAAGATCTTGCTCGCGCCACCGAAGTTCAAGACCATGTTGAGCTGGTCGACGAAGAACGTCGGGCACCCGAGCAGGTACAGCCCGGTCATCGACTTCGGCAGCGCGTCCATGCCCTTCAACCACTGGCGCACGCCGAACGACGTCATGCGCGTCATGCCCGAGACGTTGATGACCAGCGTCTTCTTCGGTCCGATGTCGCCGAAGCCGAGGAAGCGTTCGTCGACGAGGCCGGACACGCTCACGAGCGACACATCACCCGCTGTCACCACCTCGATGGCGGCGTTGGAGCGCGCTGCGGAGCCTGGTCCAGTGCTCGGCTTGGGGTCTCGCGACATGCTTTACTCTTTTACACGAGGATTATCGAGTTGTTTGGTACGGCCACACAGCTGTTTACAGCCTGAGATCCACGGTCGCCGCCCCTCGCGCCTCGCGACAATACCACCGAAGGACTTCGCCAGGGCGTCGGTGGATGTTGCGAAGTGGGACCCCGTGCTCCGACGTGGAGACTCAACGACTACATCGGCACCGCGCGTGATCGGCTCCGAGGTTCTCGCGAGCTGCACGCGATCGGTCCACCCGGCGTCGAAGTGGATCGGTCGCACCACCGACGATCGGCGGGTGATGGTATCGTCCGCCTGGTGAGATCGATCGCGTGGATGTCCGAGCCGCTCACGGCGGCGCTGCGGTCGGTGCTCTCGTCGTCGGTCACCGTCGTCAACTCGGCTCGCGAGTTCCTCGATGCGCCCCGCGATTCGAAGACGGTCTCGTTCATCGACAGCTCGACGCTGGCGCAGCTCGATCCGGCGACGACACCTCCCGGTCACGTGATCGCGATCTGCGACGATCTCCTGCCCGCCGCGGTGAACCTGCTGCCCTCGCGTCCCTGGCTGTCCCATGTGGTGGGATCGGCGATGCTCGAGCACCCGCTCGCACGAGAGCATCTCGCCAATGTCACCACGACCTTGACCAAGACCGGCCAGCCGCGCCTGCTCGACTGGCTCGCGTCCGATGTCGCGGGCCGGCGGATCCGCCTCGCGCACGCGAGCAAGCGCGTCGAGCGGCTCGAGCGGATGGGCGACTATCTGGGCTCGAAGGGAGTGGGCGCGCGGACGATCGACCTGCTCCGCGATGCCGCCGAGGAGCTGCTGACCAACGCCTTCTACGACGCGCCCGTCGCGTCGGGTGCGGTCAAGCAGCCGATCTCGCGGACGCAGGATGTCTCGCTGCCCGACGACTGCGCGTGCGACATGGTCTACGGCTGTCGTGAAGACCTCGCGATCGTGCGCGTGCGCGACCCGTTCGGCTCGCTCTCGCGGACCCGCCTCATCGAGGTCCTCACGCGCTGCGCGCGCCCCGGCATGAATGTCGAGGTCGACGAGACGATGGGCGGGGCCGGCCTCGGGTTGTGGCGCATCTTCTCCGCCGCCTCGTTCGTGGCGATCTCGGTCGTCAACCACCACCATACCGAGTTCCTCGTGGGGATCGGAAAGCGGGTCTCGGGACCCCGTCCGTTCGCCTTCCACCTGTTCTTCAAGGAACACGGCGGGCCCGTCCGGCGCTGGAAGTTGCTCGACGTCGATTCGAGCCAGCCAGCGGGCGAGCACTCCGTGACGATCCTGAGCAAGTAGACAACGCGCCATGAGCCGAGACGTCAAGGCGAGCAGCACCCCGGCCTCCCGGTCCAAGGCGGCCATCGAGATCGCGACCGCGGGCGACGCGGCGCTCGTCAACATCGTGGGCCTCGTGGACGAGCGGTTCCCCGGGTTCGGCGACCTCGCGAACAAGAAGGCGGTCATCCTCAACGTGGCCGGGATCAGCCGGATGACGTCGTTCGGCGTTCGCCAGTGGCTGAACGGGATCGAGGCCCTCCCGAAGTCGATCACGGACCTCTACCTGCTGGGCTGCCCGACGTTCTTCGTCGATCAGCTCAACATGGTGCTGAACTTCGGTGGCGCCAGCAAGGTGCTCACCGTCATCGCGCCGTATACGTGCCCGTCGTGCGGCGTGGAGTCGGGCGAGATGATCGACGTCCTCGCCGAGCGTGCGAACCTCGCGAAGGGTGGGATGCCGGAGAAGGCATGTGCCCGCTGCAGCAAGAAGCTCGAGTTCGACGAGACGCCGGAGAGCTACTTCGCCTTCGTCAACAAGTACGCGGCATCGAGCATCGAGCCGGCCGCAGCCGCGTTGCTCGCGGCGCACAACCTGTACACGTCCCTGGGCAACGCCACCGAGAAGCCACCGCGGATCACCAAGCTCGTGCATGGCTCGGTGACGTACTTCCGGATCACCGGGACGATCGGCTCGATGTTCCGCGCGCGGCCGTTCCTCGTCGGTGCCGAGGGGGAGGTCGTGATCGATCTCGCCGAGGTCGATCGGTTCGACGCCGCCGGCCAGAAGGAGTGGCGCCGGTTGCTCAAGAGCCTCGCCAAGCAGGTCCCGTCGGTCTCGCTCGTCGACGTCAACGAGTCGTTCCTCTCCGGCGCGGGTGACACCCTCGCGCTCGCCCGCAACATCGCGGTCGCGTCGGTGCTGGTGCCGTACGTCTGCACCGAGTGCGGCCGCACGACGCGGGAGAGCGCGATGCTCGACGGGATGGTCTGGCCGCTGCAGTTCCCCGCGCGGGTGTGCGCGACCTGCGGAGGCGCGACGCAGATCGGGCTGTCGCTCGAGACGCTGGTGCCGCTCCAGAAGGCCAGCACGAGCGCGCCCGCGGCGAGCGCGAAGATGATCGAGCAGCGCGACGAGATCCTGTCGCGCGCGCTCACCGATGCGAACGTGGCGCAGGCGGGCGAGGGCGCGACGGCGGCGGTCGCCGCAGATGACACGATCCTCGGCAAGTACAAGATCGTGCGCCGGCTGTCGGCGGGCGGCATGGCCGAGGTCTTCCTGGCGAAGCAGGTGGGCATCGGCGGCTTCGAGAAGCACGTCGCGCTCAAGCGGATCCAGCGCAAGCTCCTCGACAGTCGCCACCAGGCGATCGAGCTGTTTCTCAACGAGGCGAAGATCGCGGGCCGGCTCGCGCACCCGAACATCGTCCAGGTGCTCGATGTCGGCGAGGTCCAGGGGGCGCTGTACCTCGCCATGGAGTACGTGCACGGCAAGGACCTGCGCGCGGTCGTCCGCCGGCTCCAGGGCAACTCCACGGCGATGCCGCTCGCGCATGCGTGCTTCATCATCCGCGAGGTCGCGCAGGCGCTCCACCACGCGTACTGGTCGATGGACATGGGCGGCAAGCGCCTGTCGGTCGTGCACCGCGACGTCTCTCCTCACAACGTGATCCTGAGCTACGAGGGCACGGTCAAGCTGCTCGACTTCGGCGTCGCGATGTCCGCCGTCACCGAGCACGCCGAGACCATGATCGTCGGCAAGTGGCTGTACATGTCGCCGGAGACGACGGCGAACAAGCAGATCGATCACCGCTCGGATCTGTTCTCCCTCGGGGTGATCCTCTACCTGCTGTGTGCGGGCGTCACGCCGTTCACCGGGCCCGAGCCGAAGGAGATCGTGAAGAAGATCCGCGGCGGCATCTACAAGCCGCTGCAGGAGCTCGTGCCGGAGGTGCCCGAGCGCCTGGCCGCGCTCGTCCATCGGATGCTGTCGCCGAACCCCGACCATCGCCCGCAGCGAGGCCAGGAGGTCGTGGCCGAGCTCACCGAGATCGCGCGTACGCACAACATGGAGAGCACCGGCCCCGACATGGCCAGCTTCCTCGCGCAGCTGTTCCCCGAGGACGTCGCGGGCTCGCTGCAGCAGGAGCTGCAGCGCCAGAAGGAGCTCGCGCGAACCGGCGGCGAGGAGATTGGCTCGCTCACCACGCGCGACCGCTCGGCCGGTTCGATCACGCCGAGCGGGGTCAGCGGGGTCAGTCGGTCGCTGCCGGCGGTGGATGTTTCGCAGACGTACCGCCGCTCGGGGGTCTACGATTTCCGGTCCTCGTCGATGGCGCTGGTCAGTCCTCCCAGCACTCCCAGCTCTCCCAGCCCGATCATCAGTCCTCCCAGCCCGATCATCAGTCCTCCCAGCCCGACCATCCAGCCGCGCGTGTCCTTCGAAGGGATACCGATGGTGTCGTCGCCCCGGCGGCCTCGCGTCAGCGCGGTGTGGATCGTCACGATGCTGACGCTGCTCGCGATCCTGGCGGGGATCGGGACGTTCCTGCTGTTCTCCAGCTAGCAGGTGCGGGTGGTTGCTCGGCGCATCATAGCCGTCTCGTCGGACGTCTCGATCCGGCAGCAACTCTCGACCGCGCTCGCGACCGTGGTCGACGCCACGGTCGATGGTCATCCCAGCCTGGAGGCGCTCGGTTCCCTCGCGCTCCCCGCGGAGCTCTGCGTGATCCACCTCGCGGGGACGTCACCGGCGACGCTGGCGGGCGAGCTGCTGCTGCGGCTGACCGGATCCTGCCCGGTGATCGTCGTGCTCCCCGCGTCCGATCTCGTCGCCGTGGTCGAGCTCATGCAGACCTCGGAGCGCATCGTCGCGCTGGCGATCGCCGAGCAGCTCGACGGTGAGCAACTCGCGCGCCTGGCGGCGCGGCTCCTCGCCGACGACCTGTTCGGCCTCGAGAAGGTGATGCCGCCCGGCACGGAGATCCACGCGATCGATGTCGCGACCTACCGCGAGAAGTCGCGGTGCATGTCGGTGATCGGCGGCTTCCTCGCCGAGCGCAAGGTGGCGCGCCGGTTTCGCGATCCGGTCGACCAGTGCCTGGACGAGATGCTGATGAACGCGCTCTATGACGCGCCGGTCGCCGCAGACGGCACGCACCTCTTCGCGGGCGTCCCGACCTCGACCCGCGTCACGCTGCGGACCGAGCAGCGCGTCCGCGTGCAGTACGCCCACGATGGGCGGCGCTTCGCGGTCAGCGTGCGGGATGCGTTCGGCACGCTGCAGCGCGAGACGCTGCTGGTCCACCTGCACAAGGGGCTGCATGCGAGCCAGCAGGTCGATCGCAAGGTGGGCGGGGCAGGGCTCGGGCTCTACCTGATGTTCAACGTCTCGACGGCCGTCTACTTCCACGTGCTGCCCGGGATCGCGACCGAGGCGATCTGCGTCTTCGATCTGGCGGCGCCGAAACTGCAGCTCGAGCAGGCGAGCTTCGTCGTGCAGCGCGACGCTCGCGATCACGTCGCGACCGGACCGGCGCGCGCGTACCCCGCGCAGCGTCGCCCGCTCTGGATCACGGTCGGCATACCCGCCGTGCTCGCGGCCATCATCGTGCTCGGGATCGTGGCGTGGCCGCGGCTGTTCGGCGACCGCCAGCCGGCGCGCGTGACGTTCACGACGGTGCCGCCCGGCGCGGTGATCGAGATCGACGGGCGTGCTGTCGGCCTCGCCACCGGCGGCACGTACGTCGTGGACGATCTCGCGATCGGACGCGATCATGTCGTGGTGGCCCGGCTCGACGACCACGAGCCCGCGCACGTGATCGTGCGACCGCGCGCCGGTGCGACCGCGGTGAGGCTCGAGCTCGTGGCGCTCGGCAGGGTCGAGCTCGAGTCCGAGCCGTCCGATGCAGTCGTCGAGATCGACGGCACGGCCCGGGGCTCGACGCCGCTCACCCTGACCTCGCTCGCCCCGGGCGCCACGGTGGCGGTGACGTTCAAGCGCAGCGGGTATCGTCCCGCGACCGCGTCCGTGCAGGTGCCGCGCGCCGGCAGACGCGTGCGCGTCGTCCAGCCGCTCGAGGTCTCGGACGAGCTGGTGCGCGTGCGCTTCGTCTCGACACCGCCGGGCGCCGCGATCGTCCCCGCGGGCCAGCTCGCATCGATCGACCGCACGTACACGCCGGCGGAGCTGTTCGTCGAGGCGAACCAGCTCCAGCGCTTCACGCTGACGATGCCCGGGCGCGTCCCGCTGGTGATCGAGCCGTTCACGCCCCCGCGGGGCGGGCCCGTCCTCGAGAAGGGCGGCGAGCTCGTTCCCGGAGCCGCGCTGCGGATCGAGGCGACCCTCGAAGGCACCGTGAGCGTGGCGGGCGCGCCGCACTGCCAGGCCGTCGCGGTGCCGGTCGACTGCACGCTCGCGCCGGGTCGCTACGTCATCGAGTACGTGGGGCCCGAGACCGCGCGGTTCAAGCGCCAGGTGACGATGGCGTCAGAGCCTGTCACCGAGCGGCTCGCGCTCGGCTTCGTCGAGGCCGCGCCGGGCAAGCTGCTGCAGCCCGGCGGCCGCCCGCGCGCCGTGTTCGAGGCGGGGACGCACACCGTGACGGTCTCCGACGCTGCCGGGTCGCACCCGACGACGGTCACCGTCGAGCCGGGCGTCACGGTCATCGCGAACTGACATCGCCGTCAGCGCCGGGTCCCATCGCCCGCCGTCCGGCGGTATGCAGAGGTGCCATGAGCACTCGATCCGACCCGCCTCACCCACGCGATGCCGCACGCGATGCCCTCCGCGATGCCCCGCTGGCGATGGACGCCGCGGCGTTCCGCGCAGCAGGCCACGAGCTCGTCGACCTGATCGCGGAGCGCCTGGCGCTGATCCCGGGGCGCCCCGTCACCCCGGGTGAGTCGCCGGCGACGGTCCGCCAGGTGCTCGACGCGACGGCGACGTTGCCCGAGCAGGGCAGCGACCCGCGCGCGCTGCTGCGGTCCGCGTGCGAGCTGCTGTTCGATCACTCGCTGTTCAACGGCCACCCGCGGTTCTTCGGCTACATCACCGCAGCCCCGGCACCGATCGGGATCCTCGGTGACCTCCTCGCCGCCGCGGTGAACGCCAACGTCGGCGCGTGGCGGCTCTCGCCGATAGCATCGGAGATCGAGCTGCAGACGCTCCGGTGGATCGCGGAGCTCGTCGGCTATCCGCCGGATGGCGGCGGGCTGCTGGTCAGCGGCGGGAACATGGCCAACACCGTCGGGCTGCTCGCGGCACGGGCGGCCGCCCACGCCGACGTCCGCACCACAGGGCTCCGTGGCTCGGTCACGCCGCAGCTCGTGGTCTACGCGTCGGCCGAGACCCACACGTGGATCCAGAAGGCGGCCGATCTCGCGGGCCTCGGCACCGACGCGATCCGCTGGATCCCGGCCGATGGCCAGCAGCGCATGGAGACCGCGGCGCTGCGGCAGGCGATCGAGCGCGACCGCGCCGCCGGACATCACCCGATGATGGTGGTGGGCACGGCCGGCTCGGTGAGCACCGGCGCCGTCGACCCGCTCTTCGAGATCGCGGACATCTGCAAGGCGGCCGCGGTGTGGTTCCACATCGACGGAGCCTACGGCGGGTTCGCGGCGGCGGTCCCGGGTGCCTCACCCGCACTCGGCGCCCTCGCGCTCGCGGATTCGGTCGCGCTCGATCCCCACAAGTGGCTGTACGCGCCGCTCGAGGCCGGCGCCGTGCTCGTGCGTGATCGCGATCGGCTGCGCGACGCGTTCGCCTATCACCCGCCCTACTATCACTTCGGGCAGGAGGCCACGAACTTCGTGGATCACGGCCCGCAGAACTCGCGCGGGTTCCGGGCGCTGAAGGTGTGGCTCGCGCTCCGGCACGTCGGCCGCGCGGGGTACGTGAGGATGATCGGGGACGACATCCAGCTGAGCGTCGAGCTCGCGGCGCGCGTTCGCGGGGAGCCCGAGCTCGAGCTGGCGACCCAGAGCCTCAGCATCACGACGTTCCGCTACGTCCCGCTGGATCGTCGCGCGACGGTGGGCTCGGAGGCGGGCGAGCACTACCTGAACCGGCTCAACGAGCTCCTGCTCGAGCGCATCCAGTGCTCCGGCGAAGCGTTCGTCTCGAACGCGGTCGTGGCCGGCCAGTTCCTGCTGCGGGCTTGCATCGTCAACTTCCACACGCAAGCCGCCGACGTCGCGGCGCTGCCGGAGATCGTCGTGCGGCTGGGCCGTGAAGAGGACCGCGCGCTGCGCGCGACCGCGAGCTGAACCCGCGACGGCGCCACCGTGTGGCATGCTCGGGCGATGGCGGATCCAGACGAGCTGATCAAGAACGCAGGCCGGTTCTTCAGCAAGCTAGGCGGCACCCTGAAGGAGACCGCGAAGACCGCGGGCACCCAGATCAAGCAGACCACGAAGCAGGTCACCGGCCTCGGCCGCGGCAGCGTGAAGCTCGAGCTCGATCAGACGCGGGTCGCTCCGGGCGGCACGCTCCGCGGGCGCCTCGTGCTCGCACTCACGGAGCCCGTCGAGGCCAGGCGGCTCGTGGTCACGCTGCGGGCGCGCCAGAAGGTGATCACGATCGGCAAGAACGAGAGTGGCCGCACCGTCGGCACGTCGCACGCCGACGTCTACCACTTCGATAGCGAGCTCGACGTGGCGAAGAGCTACGAGTCGGGCACCTTCGCCTTCGAGCTCGACGTGCCTCCCGACGCCCTCGAGCTCCGGCCCGCGACGGCCGGCGCGAATCCGCTCGCCGATGCGGTGCGCAGCGTCGCCTCGGCGCTCTCGCCATCGGCCGGGCCCATCGAGTGGCAGGTGTCGGGGCGGCTCGAGATCGCGTGGGGACGCGACCTCTCGAGCGAGGTCGACATCGTGGTCGCGAGCTGAGTCAGGGCACGGTGCAGGTGCTGTCGTAGCCGTCCGGTGGCGAGCCGCACGACGTGTGACAGCGCGTGCACCGCTCGACGTCGATGGTCATCGGGCGCTGATTCTCGTCGACGTTCTGCCACGTCCAGTCGCGCGTGGCCGGAGATGAGCCGACGGCGAGCTTCTGCATCACCGTGACGTTGAAGATCGGGCCCGAGCAGCTGGTGTCGCCGCCGTCGTACTGCTCCTTGAGGATGATCGAGCCGATCGGGAACGGCGCCATGCGTCCGTTGTAAGCGGCGACCGCGTCGGGAGACGCGAGCACGCGCATGCGGACGGAGTCGTGCTCGATGCTGAACCGGCAGTCGCGGACTTCCTGGTACGTCTCGGCGTAGTCCACCGGGTAGAGCGGCGGCTCGCCGTCGTCGCCGCCGCCGCCGCCGCAGCCCGTGAGGAGCAGGGCGGCGCCGACCGTGGCGGCGAGGACGATTGCGCGAGGAGGTCGGATCATTGTGCGGCCAGCGTCAGGCAAAGCTTCGTCAGGGCACCCACGGAGACTCCTTCGTGATCGCAAGCCGCGCCATCGCATCGAACTGACGAGTCGGCTCGGTCTGGCTGCACGTTAGCATCGTGAACGGCGGGTTGGAATCACGGTCGCGATCGTGGCGCGATGGCTGCCCGCTCGCAGCGCGCGGCGCCGCCACCGAGCGCTCGTCGCCGATGTGGGGAGCGGTCGTCGATGTGTGCGACCGCGCGGGGCAACCCACCGGACGGTCCGCGCGCGCCAGCGGGGCCTCACGGGGGCGGCGCGCGAGCTTCAGC
>JALZOI010000320.1 GCA_030857245.1 Myxococcota bacterium | reverse complement strand
CCGTCGTGCCGCCCGCGGGTGACGCGGGCGCGAAGGACGCCGCAGCGGCCGGCGGTGCGGGATCCGGATCCGGATCGGCCGCTGCGACCGCCGCCGAGCCCAGGAGGCCGGCGCGCAAGCCGAAGCCGACGTGGAACCCCGACGAGCTGTTCATCAAATGAAGCTGCTGATCCCCGACAGCAACCGGGCGCTCCCCGGCGCCCTCGCCTCGCCTGCCGCGACGATCGTGCCCTGACCCTCGTGCGACCTCGAGCGACGATCCTCGTCAAGCTGCTGGCCGCGCTCGTGCTGCCAACGGTGGCGCTGTTCACGGTGTTCGCGTTCGTCGCGTTCGAGGTGAGCCGGCAGGATCTCGATGCCGAGCTCGGCCGCCGGCTCGAGGCGATCGCGATCTCGGCCGCGACGCAGGTCCGCGGCAAGTACCTCACCGGCATCGCACCGGGCGACGAGGCCGAGGTGACGTACCGCAACCAGGTCAGCAAGCTCGTCGCCCTCGCGGAGGCGACGGGGGCGCAGCTCTCGGTGTTCGATCGCCGGTACGCCACCCAGGCCGACACCACCGGCGTGACGGTGATCGGGACGCACGACTTCCGCGCCGAGCTCGATCGCGCGGAGCTGGCCCGCGTGTTCGAGCGCGGCGACACCGTCTCGTCGGTGACGTTCACCGGCCAGGACGGCAAGATCTACAAGGCCGGCTACGCGGCGGTCCGGGCGTCGGAGAACGAGCCCGAGATCGTGCTCGCACTGCGCGCGCAGGCGCCGGCGTCATACTTCGCGCGGCTCGCCGATCTGCGCGAACGGCTGTTCCTGTGGGGCGGCGGCCTCGTGATCGTCAGCATCCTCGCGGCGCTGATCACGACGCTGTTCATCACGCGCAACGTGCGTCGCCTCGCCGCGGCGGCGGAGCGGATCGGGGCCGGCGATCTCCGCGAGCCGGTGCGGGTAGCGTCGCGCGACGAGCTCGGGGTGCTCGCCCAGACGATGGATCGCATGCGCGTGCAGCTCGCCGAGCGCGACGCGCGGACGCAGCAGATGCTCGCGGGGATCGCACACGAGGTCCGCAACCCGCTCGCCGGGATGACGCTGTTCGCGGGGATCTTGCGCGAGGAGCTCGCCGAGGACGACGAGCGCCGCTCCCACGTCGACAAGATCCAGCGCGAGCTCGGCTACCTCGAGCGGGTCGTCAACGACTTCCTCGAGTACGCCCGCCGTCCCAAGCCCGAGCTCGCACCCGTGAACGCAGCCGAGCTGCTCGCCGAGGTCGCGCAGCTGGTGTCGAGCGAAGACGTGCCGCTCGAGATCGAGGCAGCCCCCACGCTGATCGCGCGCGCCGATCGCGGCCAGCTCCGCCGCGCGCTGCTCAACCTCGCGAAGAACGCGGTGCAGGCGGCGACCAGCGCGGGCCATCGCGGCGCCGGGGCGGCGCGGCTGTCCGTGCACGCTCGCGAGGCCGAGGTCGCCTTCGTCGTCTGGAATCGCGGCACGGAGATCACGCCGGAGGCGTCGGGCAAGCTGTTCGAGCCGTTCTTCACGACGCGCGAGAAGGGCACCGGCCTCGGGCTCGCGTTCGTGCGCGAGATCGTGGTCGACCACGGCGGCCGCGTCGACGTCGCGAGCGCCGACGGCGAGACCACGTTCACGATCAGCCTCCCGGCGTGAACGGCGGGACGGCGCTCCTGGCGGCGATGGGCGTCACGCCCTGATCGGCGGCTCCACGTCGGGCTGCCTGGGGTACGATGGCGAGGGCATGGCGACCATCCTCATCATCGACGACAACGACACGATCCGAGAGGGTCTCGCACACACGGTCAAGAAGATGGGGCACGAGCCCGTGGTGGCTGCGAGCGGCACCGCGGGGATCGAGGCGTTCAAGGCGAAGCGCGCCGACTTCGTGATCACCGATCTCAAGATGGAGGGCGCGACCGGCGTCGAGGTGCTGCGGCAGATCAGCCTGCTCGATGCGGACGTGCCGATCATGCTGATCACCGGCTTCGGGACGGTCGAGACCGCCGTCGAGGCGATGAAGCTCGGCGCGTTCGACTTCCTCACCAAGCCGATCCAGCCCGAGGTCGTGCGGCTCAAGGTCGAGCGCGCGCTCGAGCTGTGCGCGGCGCGGCGCGGTCGCAAGAAGGCGGACGCGATCACCGAGGCCCTGCACGCCGACGTCGACTCGAAGTTTCCCGACCTGATCGGCGGCGGCGAGAAGATGATGACGGTGCGGCGGACCGTCGAGAAGGTGGCCGCCAGTGACACGACGGTCTTCGTCAACGGCGAGAGCGGCACCGGCAAGGAGCTGATCGCCCGCGCGATCCATCGGCTCAGCAAGCGCGCGAAGGGGCCGTTCATCAAGGTCAACTGCGGCGCGCTGACCGAGACGCTGCTCGAGAGCGAGCTGTTCGGGCACGAGAAGGGCGCGTTCACCGGCGCCATCAAGCAGAAGCTCGGACGCTTCGAGCTCGCCGATGGCGGCACGCTGTTCCTCGACGAGGTCGGTGACGTGCCGCCGGCGATGCAGGTCAAGCTGCTGCGCGCGTTGCAGGAGCAGGAGTTCGAGCGGGTCGGCGGCGAACAGCCGATCAAGGTCAGCGTCCGGGTGGTGTCCGCGACCAACAAGGATCTCGAGGCCGAGGTCGCAGCCGGCCGGTTCCGCCAGGACCTCTACTTCCGGCTCGTCGTGCTGCCGGTCAAGCTGCCGCCGCTGCGCGAACGCCGCGAGGACATCCCGATCCTGTGCGCGCACTTCATCGCGAAGCTCGGCCCGAAGACCAACGCCCGCGTGCGCGCGGTCGGCGACGCGGCGCTCGGCCGGATCATGGCGTACCACTGGCCGGGGAACGTCCGCGAGCTCGAGAACGCGATCGAGCAGGCGCTCGTGTTCGCGGAGGGCGAGGAGATCACGCCGTCGGCGCTGCCCCAGTTCCTCCAGGGTGGCGCCGAGGAGGATCGCCTCGACGTGCCACGCGAGCTCTCGCTGCCCGAGATCCTCGACGACCTCGAGCGCCAGCTCATCCTCAAGGCCTACGGCAAGGCCGGCCGCGTGAAGACCGAGACCGCGCGGCTGCTCGGGATCAAGACGAGCGCGCTCTACTACAAGCTCGAGAAGTACGGGATCGAGTGACCGACGATCCCGGCAGGCGCCGCGGGGCCTCGCAGCGCCCACCGGGACGGTGAGTTGCGCGCGCACGAGCTGCGATCCGCGGCGGCGCGCGCTATGAAACCTGCCGTGATCCCGAACTCGCCGACGTCCCCTCTCCGCTCGCTGCGACCGCTCCGCGCCACCGGGGCGGGCACGCGATGACTGGACGGCTCGCGCGTCTCGAGCCCATCGCGTACGCCGCGCTGCGGATCGTGTCCGGCGCGATGTTCTTCTGCCATGGCCTGCCGAAGGTCTTCGGGTGGCTGGGGCCAACCAAGGAGGTCGGCTCGCAGCTCTGGATCGGTGGCGTGATCGAGGTCGTCGCGGGGGCGCTGATCGCGCTCGGGCTGCTCACCCGACCGGCGGCGTTGATCGCCTCGGGCACGATGGCGGTCGCGTACTTCCAGTTTCACTGGAAGCTCGGCACGGAGAACTGGCAGTGGCTGCCGATGGTCAACAAGGGCGAGATGGCCGTGCTCTACTGCTTCGTGTTCCTGCTGATCGCGCTCCGCGGCGCCGGCATCGCCTCGCTCGATCAGCTCCGCGGTCGACGCTGAGCTGCGCTGGCTCCGATCTCCGTCCGCGTCGCTCGTTGCGCGTTGCTACTTCGCGAACGGCGGCTGCGCCGTCGGCGCCGGCGTGCCGTACCGCGTGCGCGCCCACTGCAAGAACTCGTCACGCTTGAGCTCGAGCGCGGCGCGGCAGATCTCGCCGACGTGCGGCGGGAAGTCTCGCTCGATCACCCAGCGCAGGAAGCTGCGATCCGGTCCACACGCCAGGTCGTGCACCGACGCGCCGCCGTGCTTGCCGAAGCCGAGGACGATGACGTCGCCTTCCCAGCGGAGGTGGCGCGACGGCCCGACCCAGCTCGCCCGCCCGGGGTCACAGACGTTCGCGATGTCGGTCCAGTCCCGGCCTTCGAGCTCGAACGCACGGATCATCCCGCTCAGCACGCGGCCGGTGGCGGCGACGTCCGCGCTCGCGCTGTGCGCGGATGCGAAGCCATTGCCGACGAACCGCTGGTGCGCGTGCTGCAAGCTGCGGGGCTCGCACTGCTGCCAGAGCCGGAACGCGTCGACGATCTGCTTGCCGCCGAAGTCGGGGCCCGGGCGGCCGGCGCGCGCGTACGCGGCCTGCAGCATGTCGATGTCGAACGCGAGGTTGTAGCCGACGATGACGTCGGTCTCGAGGAACACCGCGGCGATCGCGTCGGCGACCTCGCTGAACGACGGGCAGTCGACGAGCTCGGCCATCGAGATGCCGTGCACGGCCTGCGCGCCGGGATGGATCGCGCAGGTCGGCTTGATCCGCCAGGTCTGGCTGCGCGCGGCCTCGTCGAGACCGAACTGGACGCAGAGCTCGATGATCTGGTCGTTGACCCGGTCGGTCCCGGTGGTCTCGCAGTCGAACACCACGATGCGCTGGCCCGCGGGCGCGGCATCGGCAGGGGCGCTGACCTCGGGTGGGGCCTTGGCCCTGCCGCGGGGCCTGGCGGTTGCGTTGGCGTTGGCCGCGGCGTCCGCCCGGACCGCCGGCGCCGGTACCGCCACCGCCGACGCGCACTCGTGAATGACCTCGGGTTGCGCCATCCGGTCGGGGCGCCAGTCGAGGAGCGACAACGTGCCTTCCACGTCGCCGACTCTAGAGGGCCCCTCTGACAGCGACCCTCGCACCGAGATCGCCCAAGATCGCAAGCGATCGAATACGTTAGGCTTCCCCGAGATCGCTTACGATGCCGGCGCGATGCGCCGCTTGCCCGTTCCTCGCCTCCGCGTTCTCCCGATCCGCCTCGCGGCCCTGACCCTGGCGGCCCTGGCCCTGGCACCGGGCTGCAAGGTGAAGGACCCGCCGCCCATCCGCGAGGAGTGGACCGACACCTTCGAGCGCGACACGCCGGGCGCCGGCTACTACTCGAACAAGGGCGAGGCCTACACGGTCCGGCAGGGCGCGCTCAACGCCAGGGGCGCGAAGAACCACCCGTTGTGGCTGCGTCGCAAGATCCCGCGCGACGTCCGGATCGAGCTCGATGTGTGGTCGACCGAGAGCCGGGGCGACATCAAGATCGAGGTGTTCGGCGACGGCCACTCCTACGACGCCGACGGCGGGGCGTACACCGCGACCGGCTACGCGCTGGTGTTCGGAGGCTGGTTCAACAGCAAGTCGATCATCGCCAGGCTCGACGAGCACGGCAAGGACGTCGTCCAGCGCACCGAGCCCAAGGTGGTCGCGAACCGGCGCTACCACTGGAAGATCGAGCGCCGGGCCACGCAGCTCACCTGGTACGTCGACGACATGACCACACCCTTCCTCCAGCTCACCGATCCGCAGCCGCTCGAGGGCATGGGCCACGACTACCTCGGCTTCAACAACTGGGAGACGGATACCTGGTTCGACAACCTCGTGATCTCGCCACTCTGAGCTAGAATCGAAGACGTTCGATCGCTGGCAGATGCTGGCGGCGTGGCGGGGGATAGGACCGGCGATCCCGAGGATTCTCAGTGGAGCAGTTCGGCAAATATCAGCTGGTCCGGAAGGTCGGGACGGGGGGGATGGCAGAGGTCTTCCTCGCGCGCACCACCGTCGCGCAGGGGCTCAACAAGACCCTCGTCATCAAGAAGATCCACACGGCGTACGCGCGCAGCCGCCAGTTCGTCACGATGTTCGTCGACGAGGCCAAGATCGCCCTCGGCCTCAACCACCCGAACATCATCCAGGTCTTCGACTTCGGCGCGGTCGGCGACACGTACTTCCTGGCGATGGAGTACGTCGAGGGCATGGACCTGTTGCGCCTCCTCCAGGAGGCGGCGAAGGCCCGCCACCGGATGCCCTACGGCATCAGCGCGTACGTGGTCCAGCAGCTCGCGAAGGGGCTCGACTACGCGCACCGCAAGACCGACGAGTTCGGCCAGCCGCTCGCGATCGTGCACCGCGATATCTCGCCGCAGAACATCCTGCTGTCCTGGGACGGGGGCGTGAAGATCGTCGACTTCGGGATCGCGCGCGCGCGCGACGTCCACGAGGAGCAGGGTGTCATCAAGGGCAAGTTCGCGTACATGTCCCCCGAGCAAGCGCGCGGTGAGCCGGTCGACTGCCGGAGCGACGTGTTCGCGGCCGGCATCGTGCTGTTCGAGCTGGTGTGCGCCCGGCCGCTGTTCCACGGCAAGGGCAAGGAGGCGCTCGAGATGGTGAAGTCCGGCGCGATCCCGCGGCCGAAGGACTTCGCGCCGGAGCTCCCCGACACGCTCGAGCGGATCATCCTCAAGGCGCTCGCGTTCCACCGCACCGACCGCTACCAGACCGCGCGCGATCTGCAGCACGACCTCGGTCGGTTCCAGCTCGAGTGGGCGCAGAAGACCGGCGCCCTCACCGACTCCGGCCTGCTCGCGCAGCAGCTCAGCCAGCTCGCCGGCGAGCAGCGCACGGCCCAGCCGCGGCCGCCCGCCGAAGGCGCCATCGCGGGTGTCGTCCCGCAGCTCCGCGTCGACGAGCCCTCGGGCCCCGTGATGCTGCCGATCGACGTCAGCGGACCGCTCGCGGCGGGCGACGCGTCGGCGCTGACCGGCGGTGCGCAGCTCGGGCGTGCGAAAGGCGCGACGCTGGGGGGCGAGGCCTCGCACGTCTCCGCGCAGGCCCGCGAGCGCAAGTACGTCTACGTGCTGCAGGGCATCCTGCGCGGCATGGCGGCGCTCGAGCGCAAGCTGGGGGTCACCGGTGCGCAGCGCCTGGTCAACGACTTCTTCAAGGTCGCGCGCGACGTCGCGTTCAAGCACCTGGCGCTCCTCGATGCGCCGAAGCCCGAGCACAAGGACCTCGATCTCGCATCGCTCTCGGTCGCGACGCCAACGCCGTACGCGGCCGCGCCGGGCGGCGAGACCACGATCCGCGTCGTCGTCGGCCTGCCGATCGCGAGCGAGGACGATGCCGGCCGCGCGATCAAGCTCGCGCTCGCGCTCGTCGACGCGCTCGATGGCATCGGGTCCGACGTCGAGCCCGAGCTGCGCCTCGCCCTCGCGGTGCAGCGCGGAGTCGCGCTCGTCAAGCGCAGCACGGGCAAGGGCGAGCCGAGCTTCGAGATCGAGGAGACCACCGCGGCGTTCGCGCAGAAGCTGGCCCGCCAGGCGCGCGGCGCGGAGATCCTGGTCGGCGGCCGCGTGTTTCGGTCGGCGCGCAGTGACTGGAACTTCGAGGCGCTCCCCGCGATCGATCTGCCCGAGTCGACCGACCCCGGCGGCACGGCGAGCAAGAGCGCCGTCGACGAGGACACCGATCCGGGCGTCAAGCGCGCGCGGGTCTACCGGCTGCGCGGCCCCAAGGAGCGCTCGCAGCGGCTGCGCGAGCGCCGCGACGACCGCCGGCTGTATGGCCGCGAGCTCGAGCTCAAGGCGCTGCGCGACGCGTGGCGCGACGTGCTCGTCACCAAGCGCAAGCGCCAGATCGTGATCATCGGTGACGCCGGGGTCGGCAAGCGCACCGTGGTCCGCACGTTCCTCGAGAGCATCAACCCGAGCGAGGCCGTGATCATCCGGACCTCGGGCCGCGTCGGGACGGCGATGACCCCGTACGGCGTGATCGCGGATCTCGCGCGCGACGTGCTCGGCCTCGCCGAGGATGCCGAGCCGCACGAGGTCGAGCGCCGGCTGCTGCGGGCGATGCCGCTGATCTTCCCCGGCGAGGAGACCTCGCGCGAGGCGCGCACCGCCCTCCAGATCTTCGGCATGCTGCTCGGGGCGCGGGGCGCCGGCGGATTCACGTCACCGTCGCTCGCGGCGAGCGGCCCCGATAGCGGCACCTCGCTGCGCGCGCACGCGGCGGCAGCGGGCCAGCCC
>JALZOI010000319.1 GCA_030857245.1 Myxococcota bacterium | reverse complement strand
CGGCGAGACCACCCGCGCGCGCGAGCGCGTCGAGCTCCGCTGGCAGGGGCGCGCGCGGCTCTACGTCGATGGCAGGGACGTGGGCGAGCACGATGGCGCGTTCACGCACGCGGCGGCCGCGGGCGTCCACACGTACCGCTTGCAGCTCGGCTCGAGCCGCTGTGGCTTCGTGTACGCCAACCTCGAGCGCTGACGACGCGCGTGAGAGCGCGCGCGGCCGCGCCGCCGCATCGTCCTGGTCGTGGCGGCACGCACGTTGCAACCTGGTGGGCGCCTCACCGTCGAGACCGCGCCATGCCCTCCGCGACCCCCTCCCCGCCCACCCTGACGCGTCGATGCGCACTCGGATGGGCACTCGTGATGTCACTCGTCGGCGCTTGCTACGCGCCGGACCCGCGGGCCGGCGCACCGTGCGTCGATGATTCGCAGTGTCCCTCGGTGTACGCGTGCATCGGCGGGTACTGCGGCGGCGCGCCGGCGCTCGCCGATGCGCTCGATGACGCGGAGCTGGTGGACGCTGCGGTCGTCCCGCCCGATGCACCGCCGGCCGGGTTCTGCGTGCTCGCCGCCGACTGCGCGAACACCGATCCATGCCGCGACGTGGCGTGCGTGTCCAACCGGTGCGTGACGACGACGCGCGCGGACGGCGCATCGTGCGGCGCCGGCGCCGCGGCGCGCTGCTGTGGCGGCAGCTGCCGGGACCTCACCAGCGACGAGGCGCACTGCGGTGGCTGCGGGCAGGCCTGCGCCACCGGCCGCACGTGCGAGACCGTCGCGGCGACGAACACGTGCTCGTCGTCGCCCGCGGAGACCAGCGGACGCTGCACCTGCGCGGGCGCGAACGCGGAGTGCCCCGACGACCAGATCTGCCGGACCGTCACGCCGTTCGCGAACCGGTGCTCGCCGAACAGCAACGCGAGCTGCGCGGGCGGGCAGACGGCGGTCGAGGTCCAGCAGTGTCCGAACTACTGCCGCTACCCGTGACGTCATCGACCCGATGCGAGCCACGGTCGCCCGCCGCTGACCAGGGCACGCGATGGCCAGGGGCCGCTGCGCTGCCTCGCGTAGGCGTCGGCCGGCCCAGGCGTGCTAACCCTCCTCCGTGAGCTCCGACGCTGACCGCGACCCGCACGAGACCGGCGACGTCCCCGACGTCCGGCGGGCGGAGATCGAGCTGACCGAGGTGCCGCGCGCGGCCGGCGGGCTCGGGGCGCTCGCGGCGACGACCCGGCACCTGATGCGCGACGGCGCTCTCCGCCGGGGCACGAAGGCGCTGCTCGCGATGAACCAGCCCGAGGGCTTCGACTGCCCCGGCTGCGCGTGGCCGGAGCCGGCGCACCGCAGCAAGTTCGAGTTCTGCGAGAACGGCGCGAAGGCGATGGCCGAGGAGACCACGACGCGGCGAGCCACCGCCGACGTGTTCGCCGCGCTCTCGATCGAGGAGCTCCGGCTGCTCACCGACTTCGAGCTCGGCCAGCTCGGCCGGCTCATCGAGCCGCTCGTCCTCGAGGACGGCCACTACCGCCCGATCGCGTGGGACGCCGCGATGGCGCTGCTCGCCGCCGAGCTCCGCACCGCCGGCCCGGCCGCGAGCGCGTTCTACACGTCGGGCCGCACCAGCAACGAGGCGGCGTTCCTCTACCAGCTCGTCGGCCGGATGTTCGGCACGAACAACTTCCCCGACTGCTCGAACATGTGCCACGAGTCGAGCGGGATCGCGCTGACCGACGTGATCGGCGCGGGCAAGGGCACGATCTCGCTCGCCGACTTCGACGCCTGCGACCTCGTGTTCGTGATCGGGCAGAACCCCGGCACCAACCATCCGCGCATGCTCTCGACGCTGCGCGAGGCCGCGAAGCGCGGCGCGACGATCGTCAGCATCAACCCGCTGCGCGAGGTCGGGCTGGAGCGCTTCAGCCATCCGCAGAAGCCGCTCGACCTGCTCGGCAGCGGCGTCGCGCTCGCGAAGGAGTTCGTCCAGGTCCCGATCGGCGGCGACCAGGCGTGCTTCCTCGGCATCGGCAAGGCCGTGCTCGAGCGCGAGGCCGCCGCACCGGGTCGCGTGCTCGATCACGCGTTCCTCGAGACGCTGACGAGCGGCCTGGCGGACTACCAGGCGCACGTCGCCGCCGCGTCGTGGGCGATGATCGTCGAGCGCGCCGGCGTCGACGAGGCGACGATCCGCCGGATCGCGGACCTCTACGTCGATGCGAAGGCCGTGATCGCGTGCTGGGCGATGGGGCTCACGCAGCACAAGCACGCGGTCGTCACGATCCAGGAGGTCGTCAACGTGATGCTGCTGCGCGGCAACCTCGGGCGCCCGGGCGCGGGGCTGTGCCCGGTGCGCGGCCACTCGAACGTGCAGGGTGATCGCACGATGGGCATCACGTATCGCCCGCGCACCGCCTTCCTCGACGCGCTCGAGGCCGCGGTGGGCTTCGAGGCCCCGCGCGCGCCGGGGCTCGACGTCGTCGAGACGATCGGCGCGATGGAGCGCGACGAGATCGGCGTGTTCGTCGCGATGGGCGGCAACTTCCTCTCGGCGTCGCCCGACACCGACCGCACCGCCCGCGCGCTCGAGCGCTGCACGCTGACCGCGAGCGTCTCGACCAAGCTCAACCGCACGCACCTCCATCCGGGGACGCGCGCGCTGATCCTGCCGTGCCTCGGGCGCAGCGAGATCGACGTCCAGGCGACGGGGCCGCAGTTCGTGACGGTCGAGGATTCGATGTCGATCGTGCACCGCTCGCAAGGCGTGCTGCCGCCCGCGAGCGAGCAGCTGCGCAGCGAGCCGGCGATCGTCGCGATGCTCGGCGCCGCCCTGCTCGGCGATCGCCTGCGGTGGGACGAGCTCGCCGGCGACTATGATCAGATCCGCGAGCTGATCGCGCGCGTGCTCCCCGACTTCGCCGACTTCAACACCCGGGTCCGCACGCCCGAGGGCTTCCAGCTCGGCAACGTCGGTCGAGATCGCACCTTCGCCCCGCTCGGCGGCCGCGCGCGGTTCACGGTCAGCACGCCGCCCGATCTCAGCCTGCCACCGGGCCGGTTGCGGATGATGACGATCCGCAGCCACGACCAGTACAACACGACGATCTACGGCCTCGACGATCGCTACCGCGGCGTCCGCAACGAGCGCCGCGTCATCTTCGTCAACGACCGCGACCTCGTCGACCTCGGCCTCGTCGAGCGCCAGGTCGTCGACCTCGTCTCCGAGTGGCACGACGGCGAGCGCGTCGCCGAGGCGTTCATCGCGAACCCCTACGATCTGCCGCGGGGCTGCGCCGCGACCTACTTCCCCGAGGCCAACGCGCTCGTCCCGCTCGATAGCGTCGCGGACCGCTCGAACACCCCGACGTCGAAGTCGGTCGTGATCCGGCTACGGCCGCGCTAGGCAAGCCGCCGGAACGCGTTGATTTCGATGGCGACTGAAGCCCGCGCTGGCGGCGCGGTCGGGCTCACAATCGCGCGTTTCGTTCGCAATGCCCGAGAAGGCCGGCGTCGTTCTGAAGCTTCAGGCGTAGCATGGCCCGGGGCTGGATCGCCAGCCACGCATGTACTCTCTCGTCCCGCCGAGATCCGCGCAGACCCACCCAACGGCACCGTGGTTACGCTGTGGATCAAAACCCTCCTCGCGCCGTTCGCGGTGCAGGACCTCCGCGAAGTCCATCCAGGCTCCCGAGTTCGCCGATCAGGTAACCCGCGAACTGCGGGAGGCTCTCCCGCGATACGAGGCATGACCAGGCGCTTGTCCTCTCTATCTCTCTGCGCCGGGCGGGCTTGACCTCGTCGGTGTCCGAGCCTCGGACGCGAGCAACATGGGTCCGCTCTCAATCGCTGGCGAGCGGAGTCGCCGGCGTTCGACGTTCGGCCGCGAGGTCTCGCCATTGCGCGGCAAGTGCACGACGCCTGGAGAGCGGAGCGTGGCGCGGAACTTTCACAACGAGCTGGTCTCGCGCCACGCGCTTACCCTGATCGCCGAGCTCCGCGATGCCGACGGATGCGGCCTGCCACGCTACGTCGATCGCGAGCTCGCAGAGTATCTGCGCTGCGGGATGCTCGCCCACGGCTTCGCGCGGGTGCGTTGCCAGGCGTGCGACGACGAGATCCTCGTCGCGTTCTCGTGCAAGCGGCGCGGCATCTGCCCGTCGTGCACCGCGCGACGCATGGCCGACACCGCGGCGCACCTCGTCGATCGCGTGCGGCCGCAAGCGCCGTATCGCCAATGGGTGCTGAACAAGCGGGGGGTTGCCGGGGCGCGCTTGGGGCGCATGGAAAAGGAGCGGGCGGCGGTGAGGTTCGGGATCTGCCGCGAACGTAAGTCCGGCGACGTTTGGGCGAGGCGAGGACGGACGAGGCCATTCCGACCGGCAGGCGGTCGGCAGTTACGCGGAATCGTCCCACCCGAACTCGCTCTGGGGTGGGGCGCGAGCTGGCGCGAAGGTCGCGGGTTCGGCGGCAAGGCCGAGGGTGTCGAGGACCGCGCGCACGATCGAGGGATTGGCGACGAACGCGACGACGCTGCGGCGCCCGCCGCACGGGCAGTGGAGGACGTCGTCGGCGAACACGCGGCGTAACAGGTCGGCCCACGCCATGGTGAGATGCCCGTATCCAAATCAGCGGCGAGTCCTTGCTCCCGTCTCCTGTGCGGGGCCGCACATTCGGGGGCCCTGGCAGCAACTTGTCGACGGGTCAGCTCAGCAGCCACGCGCGCAGCGAGCTACCCGCGAGCACCATCACGATGACGCCGGGCACCATGCCGAGCAGCGTGCCGGCAACGAACACGTTGCGCCGGACACGCGCCGCGCCGGCGACCGCGTTCACGATCATGAACGGTCCGAGCGGGACCTGGCGCAGCGCCGCGATGCCGAGCACGCCGGTGCGCTCGAGCCGGGCGCGGATCCGGTGGACCCGGTCACCGCCGATGCGCGCCAGCCGGTCGGCGCCGATGCGCGTGCCGATCACGTGACCGAGCAGGGTCGCGCACGCCACGCCGAGGACCATGCACACCACCCCGAACACCGGCGAGAACGCGACGACCGTCGTCCACCGCAACAGCGACGTCGGCACCATCGCGAGGCTGAGCACCACGAACGCGGGCGGGATCAACACGATGCCCCAGCCGCTCGCGCGCAGCTGCTCGGCACCGGCGAGCAGGCTGCGGGGCTCGATCACCGCAGCGCAGCGGCGTGGAAGTGCCCGCGTGAGCGCCCTGCTGGCGTGCCGACCGCTACGACCGCGCGCCGACCTCGTAAGTCTTGCCGTCGGCAGCGGTGACCAGCGTCTTGCCGCTCTTCTCCCATGCGCGCGTGATCCCTTGCGCGAGCTGGCCGACCACCGCCGGCTTGCCGTCCACGAGCTCGACGACAACCGAGGGCGCGCCGATGTACGTGGCGTCCGTGTTGACGCCGGTCAGCACGCGCCGCCCGCCATCGACGAGGAACAGCCGGTCGCACATCGTGAAGAACGTTGGCTCGTTGTCGTAGGTCTCGCCCTGGCGCGAAAAACACTCGAGCGCGGAGAACGGCTTCGCGAGCACGATCCAGTCGCCGAGGTAGGCGCACGCCGAGAACGTCGGCTGGTATTCGTCGATCTGGGTGGCCTTGCCGGTTGCCGTGGCGATGTCCCAGATCGCCTGGCTGCCACCGTCGTGCAGGATCACGACGCAGCGACTGCCGTCGGCGTTGAACGCATAGTCGAGCTCGGTGCAGTAGAGCGCGGGCTCGATCCGTCGCGGCTTGGCCGACCCTTTCGCTCCGTGGACCACGAGGCGAGAGTCGGCGCCCGACTTCACGAGCGCTCCCAGACGCACTCCATTCGACGCGGGCGCCGACTGCCAGTCCGAGCGCGCCGGCATCTCCACCGCACGAACAGGCTTGCGCGTCGGCGGGGCCCCCGTGACCGGCCGCATCGCGACCGCGGGCAACGACGCTTGGGGCGGGGCGATCTCGGCCGGCTTGGCGCCGCACTTCCACGGCACGTGGGTCGCGGGGCGGGCCGCTGCGCGTGCGGCCGCCGCTTCGAAGTGAACCAGCTCGAAGCCGTCCTCGCCGAAGATCCGGTCGCCGCGCGCCGTCAGCTCGCCCGGGTCCTTGGGCAACGCGGCGAGGAACACGAGCTGGCCGTCCTTCAGCGCGAACACCCACGTGCGGGGCTCGCTCTTCTTCTCGCGCTTGCCCTCGGCCCGCGAGCGCAGCACGAGGAAGCGACCGAAGAACGCGCTCATCGTCTCGGCCGTGCCGGCGAGCCGCTGCACGCACGCCACGCTGCCCTTGGCGTCGATCGCGAACACGTGCAGGCCCTCCTCGCTGACGAGCCACGCTCGCCCCCCATGATCGTGCTGCTTCGCGAGCAGCTTCTCGACGGTGGCCGCGCCTCGCTCGGGCTCGTGAATGCCACCGGCGGTGGCGACCACGAACGTCGTGTTGTCGATGAAGACGACGTCGTTGACCCAGCCGACGTACGGGAGCTCGTGGACGCGCCCGGTCTTGATCTCGACGCGAAACAGCTGCACGGGCGAGCCGACGATCACGGAGGTGCCGTCGGGTGACAGCGCGGCTCGGTACTGGCACAGCAACGGGACTGCGAGCTTCGCGAGGTGCTTTCCTTTGAGCAGGCTGACGCGAGACTCGCGGTCGTTGCGCGGATCGTCCGCGATGACGACCGGGTACGGCACGCCCGCGAGCACGTACGCATCGGGGTGCGCCTTGCGTGCGGCGCGCACCGCGGGACTCTCGGCTTCTGCGGCCGGCAGCTGCTTCGGGATCCACCCGATCGCGCCACCCTTGGCGCAGGAGGCGGCCGCGGCTTGCGCCTTCTGGTACGCGGGTGACTTCGCGCGCCTCGCCTTGTCGAGTGCGATGACCAGCGGGTTATCGGCGTCGCTCGCCTGCGTCGCGGCCTTCGCGCACTTCCGCAGGAAGCTCTCGAGGTTCGGGGCCTCGCGGTACGGCGTCCAGTCCTCGTCGTGGACGACGCGCCAGACCGGCGCCTGCTTGCCGGTGGGAGCGAGCTCCACGACGAACAGATCACCGCCGGGGCTATGACCGATGACGACCTTGCCGGTGGCGAAGGTGTCGTCCGACGCTTCGCTGGGCGCCGGGATGTAGCCGCCGAGGTCGTGATCCTCGAACCCGTATTCGCCGACCGCGAGGTGCCCGCCTTCGTGCTTCGCCCATCCTTCGAAGAGGGCGCGCAGCTCGGGTGACGAGGTCGCGCGTGCGAGCCGGGTGGCCGTCGCGTGCGGCCGCTTGCGCGCGCGCCAGCTCTGCACGAGATCGACGAGTGCTGCGACGTGGGGACCGAGCGCGGGGGGAGTCGCCATGGGGCGACTCTACACAACGACGAGCATTCCGCCGGGCAGCCGACGCGCCCGTCACTCGTAGATCGTGTGCACGATCGCCGTGACCTGCGGCAGCGCCGCGATCTCGCAGAGGTCCGCCCAGGCCGCGTCCGTCATCGCGCCGTGCGGCGACACGCACTCGGTCGGCACCGCCGTCAGATACGAGCACAGCAGCAGCCCGGGCGAGGCAGCGCACCGCGCGGCCACCACCGGGCCCGCACGTGATCGCGCTCGAGATCGTGCCGAGCGTGCTCAGCACCGCCGGGTCGTTGTCGGGGATGCAGAACTCGACGCTGCCGTCGTTGGCGCACGCCTCGGGCTGCGTGAACTTGACCTCGGAGGTGTCGCCGCTGGAGCACCGGGCCAGCGGCGTCGCGTCGGCCGCGGCGGCGGCATCGGGCGCCCCGGGGGCGCCCGGCATCCCGGTCGACGACCGCCCCACGCAGCCGATCGCCAGCACCATCACCACGCCGAGGAGTCATTCGCGCATGCGGGGAGCATCGCACGGGCAGCGTCACGCACACGCCGCGAGCAGCGCCGGTCCCCACTCGGTGACACGCCACCTGCGCACGCCGTCGACCGCGGCGAGCTCGGCGAGCGTCTGCGGGCCGGCGAGGGCGAGCC
>JALZOI010000318.1 GCA_030857245.1 Myxococcota bacterium | reverse complement strand
GGGTTCCTCGCCGCGGGGGTCCCGGTCGGCGAGCTCCTCGACGCCCAGCTCCTGCTGCCGTTCGCGCTCGCCGGCGGCGGTCGGTTCCGCTGCGCGCCCCTGTCGCTGCACGCGACGACGAACATCGAGACCATCCAGCGGTTCGTCGATGTCCCGTTCCGGGTCGAGCCCGTCGGCTCCGGTGGCGTCGCCGTCGACGTCAGCATCGGTTAGCCCCGGCGGGGGCGTCGATCACTTGTGATAGAAGCGCTCGTGCACGATCTTGCCGTCCTGCCAGCGGCGGACGGCGACCTGGCTCATCTGGACACGGCCGGCCCCCTTGATCGTGACGTCCATCTCGGACTCCGAGAACGACACGTCGCCGTCGGCGGCCGCGGCGAGCACCTTGCCGCCGTGCCACGCCTCGATCGTCGCGAAGAACTCGAGCTCGCGCTTGCGGTTGACGTCCTTGCCCTCCCAGGGAGGGTCGGTGTTCTCCTGCATGACGACGGTCTCGGCGTAGTACTCCTCGAACGCCTCGAGCGCCTTGCCCGAGAAGATCGCCTCGTCCAGCTTCCGGTTGAGCTCTGCGGTGGTGGCCATGGATCTGAGGTAGCCCCGGCCCCGGACCGCCACAAGGCGCCGGTTTCGGACGGACCGTTCCAGAGGCGGCGGGAGCAGCGGGCGATGGCTTCGCGAGCAGGCTAAGGTCGCCGCATGGCAGCCCGGTCACCGCTCGTCGCGCTCGGAGCGATCAACGCCGCGATCGCCGTGGCCGCCGGGGCCTTCGGCGCGCACGCCCTGCGCGAGCGGCTCAGCCCTCGCTCGCTCGAGGTGTTCGAGACCGGCGCGCGCTACCAGATGTATCACGCGCTCGCGATGATCCTCGCCGGGCTCCTCGTCGCGCGCGGGGCCTCGACCGCGGGCTGGCTGTTCCAGGCCGGCATCATCCTGTTCTCGGGCTCGCTGTACGCGCTCGCGCTCACCAGCGCGAAGTTCCTCGGGCCGATCACGCCGCTCGGCGGCGTCGCGTTCCTCGCCGGCTGGGTGTGGCTCGCCTGGGTCGCGTGGCGCGGATGACCGCCTCCGCCGACGAGCGGCTGCGAGCCGTGCAGGCGGCGATCGCCGAGCGCGAGCACCTGCTGCGCGTTCGCGACCACCTCGCGACCGACCTCGTTGCCGAGCGCGATCGCGTCGAGCACCTGCGCGTCACGCTCAAGTACGAGCAGGAGGATGTCGTGCGGGTCTCGACCGGCCTGATGGGCTTCCTGTCGACGATCCTCGACGGCGGGAACACCCTCGCGAAGGAGGAGCAGGAAGCGTACGAGGCCGAGGTGCGCCTGCGCGAGGCGATCGCGGCGCTCGAGCTGTTGCGCACCCAGGCCGCCGGCGTCGACCAGCGCCTCGCCGCGCTCGTGCCCGCGGCCCTCGAGCGCGAGCTCCACGCTGCGCGGGCGGCGAAGCAAGCCTCCATCGTCGAGAGCGGCGCACCCCAGGCCGCCGATCTCCAGGAGATCGCGATCCAGCTCGAGTCCCTGGACATCGAGCTCGTGCCGCTCGAGGACGCGGTCGCCGCGGGCAACGCCGCGCTCGCCGTGCTCGCCGAGCTCATCGCCGCGCTCGATGCCGCCGCCTCCAGCGGCCTCACCAGCAAGTCGGCCGCGCGCGGCATCGCCGGCGAGGCGCAGTCGCGCCTCCAGATCTTCCGCCGCGCCCTCTCCGAGCTCGCCACCAGCTCGCTCGATCAGCCGCTCGCGCCCCCGCTCCCACCCGATGAGTTCGCGGACGCCTGGGTCCGCGCCCTCTTCGGCTCGGGGCCCGCACCCGCCCGGCTCGCCGCGGCCCGGAGCGCCATGGTCGGTCGCCTCGAGGCCGTCCAGACCCGGTTCGCCGCGCTTCGCGCCCGCCGCGCCGAGCTCGCCGCCCGCCGCGCCGCCCTGATCCAGCAGCGCGACGCGATGCTCGCGACCTGACCCGACCTGCCGGACGATCACGCACGCCAGGGCTGCAGCGCCACCGAGAACCGGAGCCCCGCGGTCGCCATCGTCTCGCGCAGCCGCGCCATCGTGTCGGTGACGACCGCCTGATAGCTGTCGACGGTCGTCCACGGCCGCAGGTACAGCTTCATCGAGCTGTCGCTGACCTCGGCGAGCTCCACCACCGGCGACGGCGACGCCTCGACCCGGGCATCGCCGCGCACGACGGTCTCGAGCAGCGCCGTGACCTGCGCGAGGTCGGGGGCGTCGCTGACGCTGACCACCAGATCCACGCGCCGCCGCCCGAGCACCGTCAGGTTCTCGATCGGCGCCGAGATGATCTGGCCGTTCGGGATCATGATCTCGCGGTGGTCGGCCGTGACCAGCACCGTGTGGAACACCTTGATCGCCTCGACGTGCCCCATGTACTTGCCGAGGACGACGTGGTCCGAGACCTTGTACGGCCGCAGCATGATCAGCATGACGCCGGCGGCGAAGTTCGAGAGCGAGCCCTGCAGCGCGAGGCCGATCGCGAGCCCCGCGGCACCGAGGACGGCGATCACCGCCGTCGTCTCGACCCCGACGACGTCGAGTGCCGCGACCACGATGACGACCAGCATCGCGGCGTAGAGCAGATCGTGCAGGAAGCGCCGCAGCGAGACGTCGAGCTTGCTGGTCTCCATCGCGCGATCGAACGCGCGCATCAGCCCGCGCGCGATCGAGCGGCCGACGACGAACATCATCAGCGCGAGCAGGATGCGGAGCCCGAGCGGCAGCAGGTAGAGGTCGGCGACGTCCTTCAGGTACGCGATCATGGCGGGACGATGCCGCGTTTCGCGCGCGCGGTCAGCTCCGGCGTCGGGGGGCCGGCGTCGGGGCTAGCCCGGCGCCACGGTCCAGGGCGGCGGATCGAGGGAGCGCTGCAGGTGCTCGAGGAACAGCACGAGCCGCGGTGGCAGGTTCTGGCGCGCCGGATAGACGGCGTGGACGTCGATCGTGCGCCCGTGCCACTCGGGCAACAGGCGGACGAGCGCGCCGCTGGCGATGTCGCAGGCGACCATGAAGTCGGTCATCAGCGCGATGCCCGCGCCGGCGAGCGCCGCGCTGTGGACGGCGCTGATGTTGTTGCTCGCGAACCGGGCGGGTCGGCCGAAGTCGTGGGTCGCGTCGCCGTTGACGAGCATCCACGTCTGGATGCGCGGGCTCGGCGTGAACAGCACGCGGTCGTGGTCGTCGAGCTCCTCGACGGTGGTGGGCGTGCCGCGCTTCGCGATGTAGGCGGGTGTCGCGCACAGCACGGCGCCGAGCGAGCACAGCTTGCGCGCGATCAGCGTCGACTCGGGGAGCGTGCCGATCCGGATCCCGACGTCGAACCCTTCCTCGATCAGATCGACCACGCGATCCGTGGCCTCGAGCTCGACGAACACGTCGGCGTGCGCCGCGAGGTACTCGGCGATGATGGCGCCGAGATAGCGCGTCGACAGATCGATCGGCGCCGTGATCCGGACCCGGCCGCGCGGCGTCGCCTGCATGTCGGTCACGAGCTGCTCGGCCGACTGGATGTCGGAGACGATCCGCGAGCACCGCTCGTAGTAGGCCTGGCCGATGTCGGTGAGCGCGAGCTTGCGGGTCGTGCGCTGGACGAGGCGGACGCCGAGCCGCTCCTCGAGCTGCGCGAGCTTGCGGCTGACGGTCGATTTCGGGAGCCCGAGCTGCTCGGCGGCGCCCGTGAAGCTCTTCGTCTCGACGACCTTCGTGAACACGACGATGTCGTTGAGGTCCATGACGGAGCGAGTCTACCCCACCCGTGCTAAGCCGTCTTTCGTGAGCCGGCTGGGGGAACTGACCGCGAAGATCGATGCGTTCTTCGCGCGCGTCGAGGATCGCCACGCCGCCGACATGCAGTGCCAGACCGGGTGCTCGGACTGCTGCCACGTCCGCCTGACGATCACGAGCGTCGAGGCCGCGGCGATCCGCAGCGAGGTCGCGAGCTGGTCGGCCGAGCGCCGCGCCGGGCTCGCCGACGTCGGGCTGAAGCTCGCGCTCGATGCGCGAGTGGGGCTGCGCGATCGCTGTGCCGCCCTCGATGCCGCCGGCCGCTGCAAGATCTACGACGCGCGCCCCGTCGTCTGCCGCTCGCACGGGGTGCCGATCCGGCTCGCCGAGGCCACGCCGGCATCGCGCGGCCGCGCCTCGCTGCCGGTGATCCAGGCCTGCTTTCGCAACTTCACGACGACGGTCGCGGACGCCGACTGCGTGCTGGACCAGACCACGCTGTCGGCGCTCGTGCTGGCCGTCGACCGCGGCGCCGGCGGGGATGGCTCGCGCATCGAGCTTGCCGAGCTCCTCGGGGAGCTGGCGGCGAAGTAATCGTCACGTCGGGAGCGCCGCGAAGTGATAGCGTGCGCGGCACCATGCACGAGCAGGTCCTCGAGCTCGACCATCCCCGGTTCCGCCACGTCTGGGCGTCCGTGTTCACGCGCCGGCTCGTCGCCGATTGCATGACGCACGACTGCACGATGGTCGACAAGGATCCCCACGTCCGCAAGCTCGATGCGTGCTGCCAGTACGGCTGCGACGTCGACCTGCGCGAGCGCGACGCGATCCTCGCGCGCGCCGACGACATCCGGCCGCTGCTCCGCGCCGAGGTCAAGGACGTCCCGTGGTTCGACAGCGAGATCGAGGACGACGCCGACTATCCGTCGGGCCAGGTCGTGCGCAGCGCGGTCCACGAGGACGGCTGCCTGTTCCTCGCACATGACCGGCGCGGCTGTGCGATCCATCGCGCCTCGATCGAGGGCAGCTGGGACTTCCACGGCGTGAAGCCGGCGATCTGCCGGCTGTTCCCGCTGTCGTACGAGGAGGACACGATCGTGATCGCGGACGAGTTCCCCGAGTACTCGTGCGCCCACGTCGACGGCCCGACGCTGTACCGGATCACGCGGGACGCGCTCGCCGCGATCTTCGATCCCGCGCTCGTCGTCGCGATGGACAAGGCGGAGGCGCAGGTGCTCGCCGCGCAGGCAGCGGCCCAGGCGGCCGAGCCGCGCCGGCTACCTGTCGTCTAGCCGCCCACGTCAGCGGGCGCTGCGCACCACCACGCCGAGCGGGCCTTGATGCGTCCAGCGAGTTCGAGCCACGGTGGCCTTTCACGAACTCCCGCGCAGCCAGCGCGGCCTGAACTCGAAAGGCTTAACGATGATGATGAAGCTCCTCGGTCTCTCCCTCGTCGCGCTGCTCGGTGCCGCCTGTGGCGGGGATGACGGAATCGACTCCGACGAGGAGGCGCGCCGCGCCTACCTCGGCCTCGACTCCTCGCTCGGCAAGTCGCTGACCCTCGGGTTCGCCGGCTTCAACAGCGCGACCAGCGCGAACATCGCGCCGCAGATGACCACCGGCATCCTGGCGGGCACGCTCGTGATCTCCGGCCAGGTCGATCAGGGCGCGTCCGACAACAAGGGCATGCGGCTGCAGGTCGGCATGATCGACTACAACGACGGCACCCTGATCCTCGAGGAGGAGGACCTCGAGATCGACATCACCTACAACACGCCGACGGACCTGACGCTGCAGCCCAAGCTCGCGCTCAACCTGCGCAGCATCCCGGCCACGTCGGCGTCGGCGCCGGGGACCCTGAGCGGCACGCTGGTCGGCGACTATGCGATGACGGGTGACCTCGAGGGCACCGTGAGCCTCAACCTCATGATCACGGGCAGCATCGTGCACGACGGCACCGGCGTGATCCGCGCGGTCGGCACGACGACGGTGACCGGCACCGCGAACAGCGGCGACGGCACGTACGACGTCAGCCTGACCCTCTGAATTCGGGGCGCCGGCGTCAGCGCAGCACGGCGGCGTGGTGCCGCAGGTGATCCTCGACCACCGTCGCGATGAAGTAGTAGCTGTGGTCGTAGCCGGCGTGGCGCCGCACGGTCACCGATGCCCCGGCCTCGGCGCACGCCGCCTCGAGCAGCTCCGGCCTCAGCTCGCGCTCGAGGAACTTGTCGGCGAGGCCCTGATCGACGAGCGGCGGTGAGGCCCACGTGCGACCGGCGCGGATCAGCTCGCAGGTGTCGTGCGCGGCCCACTCGTTCTGCTCGGCGAGGTAGCCGGCGAAGGCCTTCTCGCCCCACGGCACCACCGACGGTGCGACGATCGGCGCGAGCGCGCTGACGCTCTGGTAGACGCCGGGGTGACGCAGCGCGAGCGTGAGCGCGCCGTGGCCACCCATCGAGTGCCCGACGATGCCGCGGCGATCGCCCGCCACCGGGAAGCTGCGCTCGACGGCCGCCCGCAGCTCGTCGACGACGTGCGTCTCCATCCGGTAGGTCTCCGCCCACGGCGCACGGGTCGCGTCGAGGTAGAAGCCGGCACCCTGCCCGAAGTCCCAGTCGGCGGCGTCGCCGTCGTACCGCGCATGGCGCGGGCTGGTGTCACACGCGACGAGCGCGAGGCCGAGCTCGGCCGCGACGCGCTGCGCGCCGGCCTTCGCCGGAAACGTCTCCTCGGTGCAGGTCAGGCCCGCGAGGTAGTAGAGCACCGGCGGCGGCCGCTCGCCGGGCGGCACGAACACCGCGAACCGCATCGGCCCGCCGATCGCCGCGCTGTCGAGCTCGTAGAAGCCCTGCGTGCCGCCGAAGCAGCGCTGCTCGGAGCGCGTGCGCATCAGAACTCGACCACGGTGCGGATCGAGGTGCCCTCGTGCATGAGGTCGAACGCCTCGTTGATCCGCTCGAGCGGCAGCTTGTGCGTGATCATCGAGTCGATCTCGATCTTCTTGTCCATGTACCAGTCGACGATCCGCGGCACGTCGGTGCGGCCGCGGGCGCCGCCGAACGCACTGCCCTTCCAGACCCGCCCGGTGACGAGCTGGAACGGCCGCGTGCTGATCTCCTGGCCGGCGCCGGCGACGCCGATCACCACGCTCTGGCCCCAGCCGCGGTGGCAGCACTCGAGCGCCTGGCGCATCAGCGTCGTGTTGCCGACGCACTCGAACGAGTAGTCCGCGCCACCGCCGGTGAGCTCGACGAGGTGCGCGACGAGGTCGCCCTCGAGGTCCTTCGGGTTCACGAAGTGCGTCATGCCGAGCGCGCGTGCCATGGGCTCGCGGCCCGGGTTGATGTCGACGCCGATGATCTGGTCGGCCCCGACCATGCGGCACGCCTGCACGACGTTGAGCCCGATGCCGCCGAGCCCGAACACGACGCAGTTCGCGCCGGCCTCGACCTGCGCCGTGAACAGCACCGCGCCGACGCCGGTCGTGACACCGCAGCCGATATAGCAGATCTTGTCGAACGGCGCGTCGGACCGCACCTTCGCGAGCGCGATCTCCGGGAGCACCGTGTGGTTCGCGAACGTCGAGCAGCCCATGTAGTGGTGGATCGGCTGGCCGCGCAGCGAGAACCGGCTCGTCCCGTCGGGCATCACGCCCTTGCCCTGCGTGGCGCGGATCGCGGTGCACAGGTTGGTCTTGCGCGACAGGCACGACTTGCAGCCGCGGCACTCGGGTGTGTAGAGCGGGATCACGTGGTCGCCGGGCGCGAGCGACGTCACGCCGGCGCCAACCTCGCGCACGATGCCGGCGCCTTCGTGGCCGAAGATCACCGGGAACAGCCCCTCGGGATCGGCGCCCGAGCGCGTGAACTCGTCGGTGTGGCACACCCCGGTGGCCTTGATCTCGACGAGCACCTCGCCCGCGCGCGGCCCTTCGAGGTCGACCTCCTCGATCACGAGCGGCTGGTTGGCTGTGAACGCGACCGCGGCCCTGGTCTTCATACCGCGAGCATAGCCGCGGCATGCGGAGGTGCCTGCTACTCGCGACGAAATCGCAGGCTGCCGCGGACCTCGCTGAACGTCATCACGCCGTGCACGTTCTGGAACCGACAGACCGAGGCGATCCGCGACACGTCGGCCTCCGTGAGCTGCGCCGCCTCGGCGACCTCGCGCAGCGGCACCGGCTCGAGCGCGGCGGGATCCTCGACGGTGGCGAGCTGCGGGCGTCGCTCGAACGCGGCTCGCACG
>JALZOI010000021.1 GCA_030857245.1 Myxococcota bacterium | reverse complement strand
CGCAGACGACGCCGCGGTGCTTCATGCGCTTGTACTTGCCGCAGTTGCACTCGTAGTCCTTCACCGGGCCAAAGATCTTGGCGCAGAACAGACCATCACGCTCCGGCTTGAACGTCCGGTAGTTGATGGTCTCCGGCTTCTTCACCTCACCGTGCGACCACTCGCGGATCTTCTCCGGCGACGCGAGCATGATGCGAATCGCGCTGAACGAGCGCGGGTCTTTCGGCTTCTCGAAGAAGTTGAAGATGTCCTTCACGTGGTCTCCTGGGTCGACTGCGGTCTAGGTAGCAAAATGATTCGTCGGGACGGCTGACTCGATGGGCGTGCGGCGCTCAGCCTGCACTGCCCATCTTGTCGGCCACCTCGCGCGCGAGCGCGGCGAGTCCGGCGGGGATACCCGGCGCGTGCTGCGTCGAGCGGCCGGGGACGGTCGCGTCCTCGATGAGCTCGACGTCGAGGCACAGCGCCTGGAGCTCCTTGAGGAGCACGTTGAACGACTCCGGCAGGCCGGCCTCGAGGACGTGCTCGCCCTTGACGATCGACTCGTACATGCGGGTGCGACCCAGCACGTCGTCCGACTTCACCGTCAAGAACTCCTGCAGCGCGTACGCGGCGCCATAGGCCTCCATCGCCCACACTTCCATCTCGCCGAGGCGCTGGCCACCGAACTGCGCCTTACCACCGAGCGGCTGCTGGGTGACGAGCGAGTACGGGCCGATGCTGCGAGCGTGGATCTTGTCGTCGACCAGGTGGTGGAGCTTGAGCATGTACATCACGCCCACGGTCACCGGGTTCTCGAAGGCATCGCCGCTCTTGCCGTCGATCAGCTTGGCCTGACCGCCGACCGGGAGGCCGGCCATCTTGAGAGCCGCCTTGATCTCGTGCTCGTCGGCGCCGTCGAACACGGGCGTCGCGAGGTGGACGCCGGTGACCAGCGTCTTCGCGAAGCGGCCGACGTCCTCGTTGTTCAGCTTGTCGATGAGCGGCGTCTGCTCCGGGTAGAGCTTCCGCAGCTTGTCCTTCATCGTGTCCGGCTGCCACGCGGTGTCGAGGTACGCCTGGATCTGGTTACCGAGCGACTTCGCCGCCCAGCCGAGGTGAACCTCGAGGATCTGGCCGATGTTCATACGGCTCGGGACGCCGAGCGGGTTCAGCACGATGTCGACCGGCGTGCCGTCCTCGAGGTACGGCATGTCCTCCTCGGGGAGGAGGCGTGAGACGACGCCCTTGTTGCCGTGACGACCGGCCATCTTGTCGCCGACCGACAGCTTCCTCTTGATGGCCAGGTAGACCTTGACCAGCTTGATGACGCCCGGGGGGAGCTCGTCGCCCTTCGTGAGCTTGGCGATCTTCTCCGAGTACTGCGCCTCGATGTTGAAGACGTCTTCCTCGCGCTTGGCCGCGAGCTGCTCGAGCTGCTCCTCGATCTTGCCGTCGCCGCTATCGAGCTGGATCTCGTGCCAGTAGCGGTTCGGGGTCTCGTTGAGCTGCTCGAGGGTGATCTTCTCGCCCTTCGGCAGGAGGACCTTCCCCTTGTCGTCGACGAGGCGGCTCGCGGTGACCTTGCCAACGAGCAGCTCGCGCATCTTGTTGTAGTAGGCCTCCGAGATGATCTTCACCTCGTCGCGCTTGTTGAGGAGCAGCAGCTCCTTCTCGGTGTCCTCGATGGTCTGGGCGCGCTCGTCCTTGTCGGTGCCCTTGCGTGCGAACACGCGGGCGCCGATGACGACGCCGGTGACACCCGGCGGCACGCGCAGCGAGGTGTCGCGGACATCGCCCGCGCGCTCGCCGAAGATCGCGCGGAGGAGCTTCTCCTCCGGCGACAGCTGGGTCTCGCCCTTCGGCGTGATCTTGCCGACGAGGATATCGCCCGCCTTGACCTCGGCGCCGATGCGCACGATGCCGGACTCGTCGAGATCCTTGAGCGCTTCCTCACCGACGTTCGGGATGTCGCGCGTGATCTCTTCCTTGCCGAGCTTGGTGTCGCGAGCGACGCACTCGAACTCCTCGATGTGGATCGAGGTGAAGACGTCGTTCTTGACGAGCTTCTCGTTGATGAGGATCGAGTCCTCGAAGTTGTAGCCACCCCACGGCATGAACGCGACGACCACGTTCTGGCCGAGCGCGAGCTCGCCGGTCTCGGTCGCCGGACCGTCCGCGATCACGTCACCAGCCTTGACCTTGTCGCCCGGCTGGACGATCGGCTTCTGGTTCATGCACGTGTTCTGGTTGGAGCGCTGGAACTTCACCAGCGTGTAGATGTCGGGGCGGACCGAGTTCGGATCCTTCGGATCGACCTTGCTCGGGCGCACGACCACGCGGTTCGCATCGACCCAGTCCACCGTGCCGTCGCGCTTTGCGACCACGGTGACCCCCGAGTCACGGGCGACGATGCCCTCCATGCCCGTGCCGATCAGCGGCGACGTGGTGCGGATCAGCGGGACCGCCTGGCGCTGCATGTTCGATCCCATGAGCGCGCGATTCGCATCGTCGTGCTCGAGGAACGGGATCAGCGACGCGGCGACCGACACCAGCTGGTTCGGCGAGACCTCCATCAGCGTCACGTCCTCGGGACGCGACATGATGACGTCGGAGCCCTTGCGGCTCGAGACGAAGTCCTCGGTGAGCTTGCCCGCCTTCTGGATGCAGCTGGCGTGCGTGATGATCTGGCCCTCCTCCTGGAGCGCCGAGTAGAACGTCACGTCCTCGCTGATCTTGCCGCCCTCGACGGCGCGGTACGGGGTCTCGATGAAGCCGTACTCGTTGACGCGGGCGAACGTCGACAGCGACGCGATCAGACCGATGTTCGGACCCTCGGGCGTCTCGATCGGGCAGATGCGGCCGTAGTGCGTCGGGTGCACGTCGCGAACCTCGAAGCCCGCGCGCTCGCGCGTCAGACCACCCGGTCCAAGGGCCGACAGGCGGCGCTTGTGGGTGACCTCGGAGAGCGGGTTCGTCTGATCCATGAACTGCGACAGCTGCGAGCTGCCGAAGTACTCCTTGACGACCGCGCTGACCGGCTTCGCGTTGATCAGGTCGTGGGGCATCAGGGTCTCGATCTCCTGCGACATGGACATGCGCTCCTTGATGGCGCGCTCCATGCGGACGAGACCGATGCGGTACTGGTTCTCCATCAGCTCACCGACCGCGCGAACGCGGCGGTTGCCGAGGTGATCGATGTCATCGACGACGCCGCGGCCGTTGCGGAGCTCGATGAGGTAGCGAACCGTCTCGAGGATGTCCCGCTTCGTGAGGACCTGCGTCTCGATCGCTTCGTCGATCTTGAACTTGTAGTTCAGCTTGAGGCGACCGACCCGCGACAGGTCGTAGCGCTCGGGGTTGAAGAACAGGTTCTGGAACAGCGTCTGCGCGCTGTCGAGCGCGGGCTGATCGCCCGGGCGCAGCCGGCGGTAGATCTCCATGACCGCCTCGTCCGGGCCCTGGAGCTTGTCGGCGAGGAGGGTGTTGCGGAGGTACGGGCCGACGTTGAGGTTATCGATGAAGAGGACCTCGACCTTCTCGACGCCGCGCTCGCGCAGCTCGTCGAGCTTGGCCTCGGTCAGCTCCTCGTTGCACTGCAGGAGGACCTCGCCGGTCGAGTCGTCGATCACGTCCTTCGCCGAGACCTTGCCGGCGAGCTCGTCCATGTCGATCGGCAGCAGGTCGACGCCCGACTCCTGCAGCTTGCGGATCGCACCCTTCGTGAACTTGCGGTTCTTCTTGACGAGGACTTCCTTCGTCTTCGGGTGCTTGATGTCGCGCGTCGCGCGCTGGCCGACGAGCAGCTCGTAGTTGACCTGGCGCGAGTACTTCTTGGACGGCTCGAAGTGGATCGTCTCCGTGTCGTAGAAGTAGTTGAGCAGCTCCTCCGTCGAGTAGCCGAGGGCGCGCAGCAGGACCGTCGCGTAGAGCTTGCGACGGCGATCGATGCGAACGTAGAGGATGTCCTTGTGGTCGAACTCGAAGTCGAGCCACGAGCCGCGGTACGGGATCACGCGGGCCGAGTAGAGCAACTTGCCCGACGAGTGGGTCTTGCCCTTGTCGTGGTCAAAGAAGACGCCCGGCGAGCGGTGGAGCTGCGAGACGATGACGCGCTCGGTACCGTTGATGATGAACGTGCCGGAGTCCGTCATCAGCGGGATCTCGCCGAAGTAGACTTCCTGCTCCTTGACGTCGCGGATCGACTGGACGCCGGTCTCCTCGTTGACGTCCCACACGACGAGGCGGATCACGACCTTGATCGGCGCCGCGAACGTCATGCCGCGCGCGCGGCACTCGTCGACGTCGTACTTCGGGCGCTCGAGGTTGTACGAGACGAACTCGAGCGACGAGGTCTCCGAGAAATCCTTGATCGGGAAGACGCTCTTGAACACGCCCTGCAGACCCATGTCCTCGCGCTTCTCCAGCGGGACATCGATCTGGAGGAACTTGTCGTAGCTGCGCTTCTGGATGTCGATCAGGTTCGGGATCTCGATCACGTGCTTGAGCTTCGCGAAGCTCTTACGTGCTCGAAAGTTCTTCTGGATCGCTGACGCCATGGTCGTTAGGTCCCCGTTCTGCGATCTCTCCGTCGAGAGATCTGGGTATGTGTGCGGCGGTCGAAAGTAGAAAACGAAAAAACGCCGAAATCCGGGCCACCTACGTCGCCCCTGGCTGCTGCCAGGGGTCTCGTGGGTGGTTTCCGGTTACGGCCTCAGGCCTGCTCTGGCCTGTAGTAGATGTCTCCGAGGAGTGCGCGCCTGCTCGTCGGATACACTGGAAACTGACTTCGCAAACCGGGGCTGCGTATAGCACAGCCACAGTGAATGGAAGCGAAAAGTGCGCCGCAAGTGCGTTATGCCAAGATCTCGTCTCAAAACCCCTACCTGCGCACCCTCCGGACCCGCGGCAGACCACCGGGAGTCGGGCGGGAGTCGGCCCGAAGCTGACCGAATCGCCCTCGCTCCCGCCCCTGCTCCCGCTGCGTTGGGACGGCGGGAGTGGACGGGGACAGCATGTGCTCGTGACCGGGCCTGCAGACGAACAAAGGGTGAACGCTCGTCAAAGCGTCACCCTGTGCCCACCTGCCCGAAGGACAGGGACGTTCGCAGTCGTCCTGTTACTTGAGCTCGACTTCGGCGCCGGCGTCGCGGAGCTTCTTGGCGATGTCCTCGGCCTCGGCCTTGTTGACACCCGCCTTGACTTCCTTCGGGGCGCCGTCGACGAGGTCCTTCGCATCCTTGAGACCGAGGCCCGTGACTTCACGGACGACCTTGATCGCGCCGATCTTGTTCGCGCCGCCGGCCTTGAGCACGACGGTGAACTCCGTCTTCTCCTCGACGGGGGCGGCCGCGGGACCCGCGGGGCCCGCAGCGGCGGCAACGGCCACCGGGGCCGCCTTGACGCCCCACTTGTCTTCGAGCGACTTCGTCAGGTTGACGAGGTCCATGACCGAGAGGCCGGAGAGGTAGTTGATGACTTCGTCATTCGTGATCGACATGGCGTTTTCCTTGTGTCTGTAACCGATGAGGTTGTGAAACGGGTGGTGGGTGACGAGCTAGCGAGCGAGCGCTAGCCCTGCTCTTCGAGCTGACGCTTGCGAGCGTCGAGGAGGTAGGCGAAGTTCTGCGGACCGGCGACCAGCTGCGCGACGAAGCTCTGCGGCCCGGCCAGGAAGGTCATGAGCATCGAGGCGCGGATCTCGTTCTTGCCCGGCATCCGGGCGAGCGCGTCGACACCGGCGACGTCGAGGACCTTGCCCTCGAAGTAGCCGCCCATGATCTTGAACTTGGGCTCGTCCTTCGCCCACTTGAGCGCGACCTGCGCGGGCGTCTGCGGGACCTCGTTCGACCAGATGACGGCCGTGGTGCCGACCATCAGGGCCGACATCGGCTCCATCTTGGAGCCCTTGACCGCGATCTTGACGAGCGAGTTCTTGAGGACGCGGTAGTTGCAACCGGCCTTGCGGAAGTCGTCGCGCATCGTGGTGACGACGGGGACCCGGATGCCGCGGTAGTCAGCGATCACGACGGAGGCGACGTTCTCGAACGCCTCCTTGATCTCGCCGAGCATCTGCTCTTTTGCTGCTCTGTCCATGGTGGTTCTCTTTCCTGTCGGTAGAAAGCAACAACCCCCTCGTTCGGGAGAACGAGAGGGTCGGCTTCACACCAGGGTCAGGGACCACCGGGGGAATCGAACCACTCGTCTCCGCAGGACTTCTGCTCGAGGAACTCGAGCTGCCGGCTTCTTCGACGGGGTTGGGTATTGAAAGCTGGGTCTTCGGTCGGGTCTCGCGGTGGTCTGCGGAGGCTCTTCTACACTACTCGACGCCAGCGGCAAACTGCGAAGTGTCGATCTTGACGCCCGGGCCGTGGGTCGTGGACAGCGTGATGGAGCGCATGTACGTGCCCTTCGACGTCGCAGGCTTGAGCTTCATCAGCGTGTCGAGCAGCGCGCGGAGGTTCGCGCTGAGCTTCTCGGGGGCGAACGAGGCCTTGCCGATGGGCGTCTGGATGATGCCCGCCTTCTCGACGCGGAACTCGACGCGGCCGGCCTTGAGCTCGCTCACGGCCTTCTTGACGTCGGCGGTGACCGTCCCGACCTTCGGGTTCGGCATCAGGCCGCGCGGGCCGAGGACGCGACCGATCTTACCGACCTGGACCATCATGTCCGGGGTGGCGACCAGCGTGTCGAACTCGAACCAGTTCTCCTCGGCGATCTTCTTGATGTACTCGTCCGAGCCCGCGAAGTCGGCGCCGGCCTCGAGAGCCTCGCGCGCCTTGTCGGGCTTCGCGATCACGAGGACGCGCTTCGTCTTGCCGGTGCCCGAGGGCATCACGACCGAGCCGCGGACCATCTGGTCGGCGTACTTCGGGTTGACGCCGAGCCGGACCGAGGCGTCGACCGTCTCGTCCCACTTCGACGAGATCTTCAGCTTCGACAGCAGCGCGCACGCCTCGTCGACGGTGTACTTCTTGAGCGGCTCGTAAGCCTCGAGCGCCTTGCGGAACTTCTTTCCAGCCATGTGCGTGACTCCTGCTGGTTCGAGCGCCCATCCACTGAAGGACGAGCTCCCAGCTGAAACAATTTCTCGGAGCGTCAAGCGACGCGGAACAGCGTCGCGATCGCCCGCGAATCAGTCGACGACTTCGAGCCCCATCGAGCGCGCGGTGCCAGCCACGGACCGGGTCGCCGACTCGATGCTGGTGGTGTTGAGGTCGGGGAGCTTGAGCTCGGCGATCTCGCGGACCTGCTTCATCGAGACCTTGCCGACCTTGTTCTTGTTCGGCTCGCCCGAGCCCTTGTCGATCTTCGCCGCCTTCTTGAGGAGGATCGAGGCCGGCGGGGTCTTGGTGATGAACGTGAAGCTACGGTCGGCGTACGCCGTGATGAGGACGGGGATGATGAGATCGCCGTCCTTCGCGGTACGAGCGTTGAACTCCTTGCAGAACTGCATGATGTTCAAGCCGTGCTGTCCGAGCGCCGGACCGACGGGGGGCGCAGGGTTCGCCTTACCGGCGGGACACTGCAGCTTGATGATGGCGGTGACTTTCTTCATGGCGACTCGCTGTTCCCGTCGGACCCCGTAGGCGGGAGCCCACCCTGGCGCCAGGGCGCCGGGGCTGGGGGGTGGCTTTATGCTTTCTCGACCTGTGCGAAGTCAAGCTCTACCGACGTCGTCCGACCGAACATCGAGAGCGCGACCTTGATCTTCTGCTTGTCCGCTTTGACCTCTTCGACCTTGGCCGAGAAGTTCGCAAACGGCCCATCGACCACGCGGACGGAGTCGCCAGCCTCGAACACGATGCGGGCCTTCGGCTTGGCCTTGCCCTCGTTCATGTTGGTCTGGACGCCCGTGATCTCGCGCTCGGGGACTGCGGTCGGCTTCGTGCCGCCGAGGAACCCGGTGATCTTCGGGGTGTTCTTGACGAGGTGGAACGTCCGGTCGTCGAGGACCATCTGGACGAACATGTACCCCGGGAAGAACTTGCGGGTGGTGGTGCGACGCTGCCCCTTCACGACCTCCATCACCGACTCGGTCGGGACGAGGACGTCACCGAAGTAGTCGTTGAGGTTCGCGTTGCGCACGCGCTCGAGGAGCGTCAGCTTCGCCTTGTTCTCGTGACCCGAGTAGGTGTGGACGATGTACCACTTCTTCTCGAGGTTCGCGGCGGGAGACGCCTGAGCGCCGCCATCGGAGTTGTTGCCCGCAGACGAGTCGACGGACGGGCCGGCCTCGGTCTCGTCGGGTGCTGCTGCGTTATCCATAGACCAACTCCGTGAGATTCGACCAGGCGAAGTCGAACAGTCCGAGAATGACGGCCGAGATCAGAGCCATCACGATCACCACGATCGTCGCCGCGCGGACTTCCTTCGCGGTCGGCCAGGTGACCTTCTTGAGCTCTGCTGCCACTTCGTTCGCGAGCGTGTACACGCGATCGTTGCGGTAGAGAGCGATGCTGCCGAAGAGGGTGACCGCCGCAGCGATCATCGAGATATTGAATTCAGTCGGCGACTTGCCGAAGTATCCCCAGACCCAGTCGATCGTCCATTGCAGCAAATAGAAACTAAGGACCGCACCGCACAGGTACATGAGGTGTACCGGCTTGTTCGGAGCGTTCTCGGTGCTGCTGCTTGTCTGCGCCACGGCTTCCTGTATGGGTTCGATTCTGGAATCTGGCAGGGGAGACAGGACTTGAACCTGCAGCCCTCCGCTTTGGAGACGGATGCTCTACCATTGAGCTACTCCCCTAAATATCGCGACGACTTGGCTGGTGCGTTCGGGTCCTTCTCCGCAGGGTAAGGGCAGGTAAAAAAGATAGTCCTCCGCCGTATTGGCGGAAGCGAGCGTGTACCCCAGTTGAAAACCTGTGGCAAGTACCATGAACCACAAACGAGGTCTGGGTCCAGGGGGTGCGGCGGGACGCTCGTGGCTCGGTGCGCTGGTCGTCGTGCTGGGCGTCGGAACGGCGGCGTGCGGGGGGCGGATGACGGACGTGTCGATCCCGGCGTCACCACCCGCCGGCGTCCCGGCTACGCCGGCCGGCCCACGCGCGCCGCTCGCCGCCTGGTTCGGTCAGTGGAACCTGGACACCGAGGCGTTCCAGCGCAAGACCCGATTTTTTCGGGTCGAGGGCGAGACGTTCGGCTGGCGCATCCGCACGCGCTGTACCGGCCCCGTGAAGTTCCGCGAGGTCATGCGGATGCCGCGGCCGGGCGACTGGCGGTTCACGCCCGAGCAGCTGCCCGGCACGACGATCAGTGCCGACCAGGCCACAGCGACCACGCTCGACTACGCCGCGTGCCGAGCTGGCTGGGTCGAGCACGTCTGGACGCTGTCTGCCGACGATCCTGCAGGCACCTACGTCATCACGGTCGAGCTCGAGGGCTACACGCCGCAGACGTTCAGGCCGCGCTTTGTCGAGCCTCCCGGGCCCTGACGCTGCAGACATCTCGAGGTCGGTACACCGAAACGGCGACGGGCCGACGATCTCGCGATCCTCGGCCCGCAGTAGCGAAGCGGCGGTGATGTTACTTCTTGGCCGGGGGGTCTTCGGCGAGGATCTTCGTCACGACGCCGGCGCCGACGGTCTTGCCACCCTCGCGAATCGCGAAGCGCAGACCTTCCTCGCACGCGATCGGCGAGACGAGCTGGACGTCGACCTTGATGTTGTCGCCCGGCATCACCATCTCGGTGCCGGCCGGCAGCGTCACGGTGCCCGTGACGTCCGTGGTGCGGAAGTAGAACTGCGGGCGGTAGCCCTGGAAGAACGGAGTGTGGCGACCACCCTCCTCTTTCTTGAGGACGTAGACCTCGCAGGTGAACTTCGAGTGCGGCGGGACGGTGCCCTTCTTCGCGAGCACCATGCCGCGCTCGATCTCCTCGCGCTTCGTGCCGCGCAGCAGCACGCCGACGTTGTCGCCGGCCTGGCCCTGGTCGAGCAGCTTGCGGAACATCTCGACGCCCGTGCACGTGGTCTGGCGGGTGTCGCCGAGCCCGACGATCTCGAGCTCGTCGCCGACCTTCACGATGCCGCGCTCGATGCGACCCGTCACGACCGTGCCACGACCCGTGATCGTGAACACGTCCTCGACCGGCATCAGGAACGGCTTGTCGAGCTCGCGCATCGGCTCGGGGATGAACGAGTCGCACGCCTCCATCAGCTTCGCGATCGACGGCGTCCCGTAGTCCGACGTGTCGCCCTCGAGCGCCTTGAGCGCCGAGCCGCGGATGATCGGCGTGTCGTCGCCCTTGTAGCCGTTCTTGTCGAGCAACTCGCGGAGCTCCATCTCGACCAGGTCGAGCAGCTCCTCGTCACCCTTGCCGATCATGTCGCACTTGTTCAGGTACACCACCATCGCCGGGATGTTGACCTGGCGACCGAGCAGCACATGCTCGCGCGTCTGCGGCATCGGGCCGTCCGGCGCCGACACCACGAGGATCGCGCCGTCCATCTGCGCCGCGCCCGTGATCATGTTCTTGATGTAATCGGCGTGGCCCGGGCAGTCGACGTGCGCGTAGTGGCGCTTGTCGCTCTCGTACTCGACGTGCGCCGTCGAGATCGTGATGCCGCGCGCCTTCTCTTCCGGCGCCTTGTCGATCTGATCGAACGCCGTGAACTTCGCGAAGCCCTTCGTCGACTGGACCTTCGTGATCGCAGCGGTCAACGTGGTCTTGCCGTGATCGACGTGGCCGATCGTTCCGATGTTGACGTGGGGCTTGTTGCGGACGAACTTTTCCTTCGACATGGTTCTTTCGCGAGCTCGTGTGTTTTGGGTTTCGGGTGGAGCCCTCTGACAGAATTGAACTGTCGACCCCCTCCTTACCAAGGAGGTGCACTGCCACTGTGCTAAGAGGGCGGGAACTTCGGACGGGCTACTTGTAACAGAATTTCCGAGCGAGTGAAGCGGAGCGGGCGTCGCCGGTCGACTCGAACCGACTCGAACCGACTCGAACCGACTCGAACCGACTCGAACCCTCAGGGCTCGAGCTTCAGAGCGGGCGAAGGGGCTCGAACCCTCGACAACCAGCTTGGAAGGCTGGAGCTCTACCAACTGAGCTACACCCGCAGGTTTCAATTGTCAGTGCGTCGTCGTGTCGTCGTCGGTCGTCGGTCGTGACGGTCGGTCCGTCAGTCGTGGAGGGAGAAGGATTCGAACCTTCGAAGACATAAGCCGGCAGATTTACAGTCTGCTCCCTTTGGCCACTCGGGCATCCCTCCGGAGAAAAAACGATCTAGTTGTCAGAGCTGGCGGTGGGACTCGAACCCGCGACCTCCTGATTACAAGTCAGGTGCTCTACCAGTTGAGCTACGCCAGCAGGATCGCTCGCCTATACCCGATAGAGGCACGACGTATAGATGACGCTCTGGTAGGCGTCAACGGCGAACGTCGTTTTTGCACGCGTGACGGCAGCCTACTCGACGAAACGTCGACGCCCATCCGCAGCTTCGACGGCCGGCAAGCCACGCGGGAGTGCCAGGCACGCTCGGCGCTACATTATAGAGAAGGACGCGGGGCCCCGGGATCGGCAGGGAGCGGTTACGGGCACTGCGGGTTGGCTGCGCGTGGCGTCCCGAGGTTCGTGGCGTCGCCGTAGGGCGTGGTGCCCGGGCAGAAGCTCGTGGCGCTGTCGTTGCCCGCGGTCGTGAAGAAGTCGGGATCGAGCTGGCGGGACACGCCCGAGGTGACCGACGTCCAGGTGATCGCATCGAGCACGGTCGCGCCGTCGCGCACCTCGACGTCGCCGTTGGAATCCACGAGCGCGAACCCGAAGGTCGCATCGACAGTGGGCAGCGCGCCGTTCTGCGCCGGATCGTTCGAGCGTGCGAGCAGCGCGAACGCAGCGGGCGCGACCGGGATGCATGCGGCGGATTGCACGCGCGAGCCCGTGGTGCCGGCGCGCGCGATCACGAGCTCGTTGAGATCGAACGATGCCGCGCTCGTGTTGGTGAGCTCGAGCCACTCGCGCGCGGAGTCCGCACTGCCGGCGGGGTTCGCGAGGAATTCGGTGAGCACGAGCGCGCCGGCGGCCGGCTTCTCGATCGGACGCGGAACGCCACCGACGGTGCACGAGCCAGCGGGCGGCAGCAGCGCGCACTGGAGGTTCGCGGCGCCCGGCGTCCCCAGATCCTGCGGCGTGCTGGTGCCGTACGGCGTGGTCGCGTCGCAGAAGTTGCTCGGGCTGTCGTTTGCGGCCGCGTCGATCAGATCGGGGTCGAGCTGGCGCGACTTCGCGGTCGCGGAGCTGGTCCACGTGATCGCGTCGAGCACGGCGCTATCGAGGAGCAGGCGGACATCGCCGGGCGCGAGGGTCGAGCCGGTGACCAGCGAGAACGAGAACGTGTGAGCGACGGCCGGGAGCCCGCCGTTCAGCAGCGGATCCGCGCTGCGCGCGAACACGAGCCTCGAGCCGGTGGTGGCGCGCAGGCAGTTGACCGACTGCATGACGATCGGTACGGCTGCATCGCCGGCGCGATCGAGCGCGACCTGGTTGAGATCGACGTCGCGCGTGACCTCGACCTCGAACCACTCCTGGAGCGTGTCGTCACCGGACGGGCTAGGCATCACCTCGGTGATGACGAGGTCGCCGAGCACCGGCGCGACGGCCGGGCGCAGCGTGCCGTTGTCCTTGCACTGCCCGGCGACCGGGTTACAGCTGCACGTCGTGCCGTTGCCGCCGGCGTTGCACACGAGCTCGCCTGCGCAGTTACCCGGACCACTGCACGTGGTGCCGAGCCCGGTGATCGCCGGACCGCCGCACAGCTCGCAGGCATTCTGCGCGGGCGCGTTGCAGCTCGTCGCATCGCGCTCCGCGGTGCATGCGAGGACGCCGGGACACGCGCCGTTCGAGCACGTCATGCCGACGTCCGCGACCGCGGGTCCGCCGCACAGGCCACACTCGTTCTTGTCGGGCGCGACGCAGCCGAGCGTGTCGCCGATGCAGGCCTTCTCGCCACTGCAGCCATCGCTCGCCACGCAGGTATCACCCGAGCTCTCGACGTTGTCGACGACGCCATCGCAGTCGCCGTCCTCGCCATCGCAGCGCTCGACGAACGGCGTCACGTCGCCGACGCACACGCCGGTCCACCGCTCGTTGGTGCAGACCTCGACGCCGTCCGTGCAGGTGCCGACGCCACGGGTGTCGATCGGGCCGCGATAGCAGGCGCGAGTGTCCCCGTCGTCGCACTCGACAGCTCCCCCGGAGCCGCCACCGCAGCCGACGAGCATCAGGACGACGACGATCACCCTCACCGCGTCATCGTACCAGCCGCGCCAGCACGCAGTGGGCGGTTTCCGCCGTTACTTCTTGGCGTCGTCCTTCTCGTAGACCGCGGCGATCGCCACCGGCAGCGTCTTGTTGAGATCGAGCGCCATGTCCGTGACCTCGGCGATCGGGGCACGCGCCTTGAGCTTCGCGATGATCGGGCCGAGCGCGGTCTCCGGCAGGTTCGCGCGGGTCGCGAGGCGGCCGAACACCTCGGCCATCGTGTCGCCCATCGTGTCCTTGGGGTCGTCGATGTAGAGCATCGGCAGCATGTTGATCTTCACGGCGAGCTCGTAGGTCGCGGCGCTGGCCTCGCCGAAGTCGGTCTTGATCTTCGCGCCGAGCTCCTTGCCCTGACCGTTCAGCAGGTAGCCCATGCCGGCGGCGCCATCCTCGGCGCGGTTTCCGGTGACGGCTGGCAGCGGCGCGAGCTGCTGCTTGAGCGTGATGTCGGAGATCGTGTTCGCCGACTTGAACGTGCGGGCGACCACGTCGGGTGCCGCGCGCCCGTTGACCATCGCGGCCTGCGCGAGCTTCTGGCCAAGTAGATACATCTGACCCTCGCGCGAGGTCGGTACACCGCCGCTCTTGGCGCCGAGCCCTTCGCTCTTTGCGGCGACGCCGTCACTCCCAGCGCGTTCGGCGGTCTTCGCCTTGCCGTCGCCGTCCTCCTTCTTCTTGCCGCAGGCCGACGCGACGAGGAGCGACACCATCAGGACCACCGCGACGCGAGCTGTCATCATGGGCCGGCTCATAACACTGGTCGACGGACGATGGGGAACCGAATCGCGGCACGGCTGCATGATCGACGGACGCCGCGAGCTCGCCGACCGGATCACGGGTCCGGTGTGACGTAGCTGCCCTTGGTGTCCTTCGCGAGGAGCTCCATGATCTGCACCGCCTTCTGCTCGCTGCCCTTGCTCCACGAGGTGTCGACGCCGAATGCTTTCGCGAGCTCGACGTTCATGCGGTGTCCCTCGAGCGCCTTCTCGAGGTGCTCGCGGACGCGGTCGTGGACCTCGACGACGTACTTCTGGCGGCCGGCGGCATCGAGCTTCGTCGGGTACGGCGCCTTGACCGTGATCTCCCAGAGCTCGACGAAGATCTGCGACATGTTGTAGCCCGCGGCGGTGGCCCAGTAGGCATGCTTGAAGCCGAGGCTGTCGCGCCAGCGATCGTAGGCCTGGACGGCGAGGACGCGCTTGGTCTCGAGGTCCTTGACGAGCTGGTCGTCGGGCAGTCGCACCGGGCTCTCGGCGAACTTGCGATGGAGCAGCTCGCCTCGATAGAAGTGCGCCATCGCGATGTAGTACGGGTCCTCGAGGGTCGGCGCGCGCCGCCACTCGGCGATCGAGCTCGCGAACGCGGCGTCCGCGTTGTCGTACTGCTTGAGCTCCATGAGCGCGTAGCCCTTGCGGGCGAAGGCCTCGACTCGGTCCGCGTAGGTCAGGCTCGTGCGCGCGAGCGCCTCGCCGAGCGTGGTCACCGCGGCCGCGAACTGTTTGGCCTCGGACTGGAGCGCCGCGATGTAGAGGTGACCCTCGACCGACTCGCGCGCGGTCGGATACGCGGTGATGAGCTCGCGCAGGGTCGTGATGGTCGACGTCATGTCGCCCTGGCCGTCGTAGATCGCCGCGATGTTGAACAGCGCGACCGGCGCGTAGATCGACTCGGGGAACTCGGCGATCAGCTGGCGGTAGCGCGCGATCGCGTCCCTGGTGTTGCCGGCCTTCGCGGCGTCATTGGCACCGCGGAACAGATCGGCCGACGCGACAGACGTCAGCTCGGTGTCACCGCCGACGCCCTTGCTGGTCGCGCGGATGCGAATGATGTCGAGATCGGTGACCCGGGGATCTCTCGCCGTGAGTCCGCCGTCGGAGGGATCTGCTCGGACGACTCCGGTTTTTGCGACGGCGAGATCGTCAGCCGGGATCGCCGGTGCTGGCTTCGGCAACGTCGACGGCTTCGCAGCTCCGCCACACGCGAAGAGCCCGACGAGAAAAAGGTATGCATGTCGCGAGCGCATGCTTAGTTATGACGTATGAGGACCGCGATTCGGTGTGAGTCGCGGGCGGGGTAGCAACCCCGAGTTATCCCTTGACTGTTTTCGTGTCACACCGCTTTGCTATGTGGTGATCACTCAATGAAGGTCGCGTTCACACACAATCTTCGTCTCACGGACGTCCGCGAGACCGAAAAAGAAGCCGAGTACGACAGCGCCGAGACGGTCAGCGCCATCGCCGCGGCGATCGAAGCTGCCGGTCACGAGGTGGAGAAGGTCGAGGTCTCCGGTCCGGCCTCGAACCTGCTCGAACGCCTCGAGGCGATCGATCCCGACATCATCTTCAACACCGCCGAGGGCTCGTCCGGGCGGATGCGCGAGGCGTTCTACCCGTCGCTGTTCGAAGAGCTCGACGTGCCGTACACCGGCAGCGACGCCTACACGAACGCGCTGACGCTCGACAAGTGGCTGACCAAGCTGCTGGTCCAGCGCGCCGGCATCGACACCGCACGCGGCATGCTGGTCACCCCGCGCAACCTGGAGTCGATCATCGAGCGCGGCATCGGGCTCGCGTTCCCTGTGATCGTCAAGCCGAACCACGAGGGCTCGAGCAAGGGCATCTACAACACCGAGCTCGGCAAGAGCGTGATCCCGTGGGGATCGTCGATCGTCAAGGAGGCGCGAGACCTCGCGCAGGCCCTGAAGGTCGCGGTTCGCCAGTACCCCGACGGCGTGCTCGTCGAGGAGTACATCGAGGGCATCGACATCGCGCTCGGCTTCATCGAGGGCGTCGGCCACGATGGCGGCCTGCTCACGCCGGTCGAGGTCGACCTCAAGTCCGGCAGCGAGAGCTCGAGCGAGCGGCCGTTCAACATCTACGACTACCGGCTGAAGAACCTCGAGCCCGGCAAGGTCCAGTACCGCTGCCCGGCGAACCTCCCGCGCGACGTCGCGGCCCGGCTCCGGGCGATCTCGGCGGACGTCATCCGGACGCTTGGCCTGCGCGACCTCGCACGGCTCGACTACCGGGTCACCCAGGAGGGTCGGATCTTCCTGCTCGAGGCGAACGCGCTGCCGGCGCTCAACTCGAGCTCGTCGCTGTTCGCGGCCACCGCCCAGGTCGGCCTGACCTACAACGCGACCATCGTCTCGATCCTGAACGCCGCCGCGCTGCGCTCGGGGCTCGCGACCGCGACCCAGCTCGGCACCCGCACCGGCCGCCAGCGCCGCGCGCAGCCGATCCGCGTCGGCTTCACGTACAACGTCAAGCGCAGCCAGGAGGGCGATGACGAGGCCGAGTGGGATCCGCCGGAGACCATCATCGCGATCGCCAACGCGCTCGCCCGGCAAGGTCACATCGTCGTCCACCTCGAGGCCACGCCGGACCTGCCGCGGGTGCTCGCGGAAGCCGACGTCGACCTCATCTTCAACATCGCGGAAGGCGTCGAGGGTCGTAACCGCGAGGCCCAGGTGCCCGCGCTGTGCGAGCTGCTCGGCATCCCGTACACCGGCTCGGACTCGGCGACCCTCGCGATCGCGCTCGACAAGGCGCTCGGCAAGAAGGTGCTGCTCCAGCACGACATCCTGACGCCGAAGTTCCAGGTCATGGAGTCGTCGCGCGAGCGGCTGTCGCCGGACATGAAGTTCCCGCTGATCGTCAAGCCGAACGCCGAGGGCTCGAGCAAGGGTATCGACTCGACGAACGTCGTCGACACCGAAGAAGAGCTCCGCGCAGCCGTCAAGATCTGCGTCGAGAAGTATCGCCAGCCCGCGCTCGTCGAGGAGTACATCGCGGGCCGCGAGTTCACGGTCGGCCTGCTCGGCGACAAGCGGCCCCGCGTGCTGCCGCCGATGGAGATCAAGTTCAAGAAGGACGTTGCACGCCCGGTCTACGACTACAGCGTCAAGCAGGAGTGGGAAGAGCACGTCTACTACGAGTGCCCCGCCAAGCTGACCGAGGCCGAGCAGAAGGCGATGGAGAAGATCGCGCGCGCCACGTTCTGGGCGCTCGATTGCCGCGACGTCGCGCGCGTCGACCTGCGGATGGACGCCGAGGGGCGGATCTACGTCCTCGAGGTCAACCCCCTGCCCGGCCTGACGCCCGGCTACTCGGACCTCGTGCTGATCGCCCAGGCGATCGGCATGGACTACGACCAGCTGATCGCCGAGATCATGGTCGGCGGTCTGCGGCGGATGCGCGAGAAGCGGCGCGAGGAGCGCGAGCTTGTCCGCGAGCGCGAGGCGAATCGCGAGGCCAAGGATGCCACCAAGGCGGGCGAGCTGGCGGCGCGGGACAAGGCCGAGCGGGCCGAGCGCGCCGAGCGTGGCGACAAGAAGCGTCCCAAGCCGATCGACGGCCGAGTCGACGCCGGCGCGGCAGCTGGCCCGGGCGCGACGACCACACCAACGACTCCCGCGACCGGTAGCGGTAACGGTAACGGTAACGGCAACGGCAACGGCAACGGCAACGGCAACGGCAGTGGCAACGGCGGCAAGATCGACGCGGCCGGTAATGGACCCGCGGTCCGCGCGGTCCGGCGCGAGCGCTCGGAGCCCACGGCGACCGCGACCGCTGCAGCCACCGCCACGAGCCGCCGTGACGACGCCGATGCCCCGCCGCCTGCGGTCGTCGTGCCTGTCACCAGCAACAACAGCAATTAGCTGTGTGCGGCTGACAGCGCACAACGACGCACCTTGCTGGCGGATCGGCGAGGCGTAGAATCGACGCTAGATGTTCCGGTCTGGCGTCGCGGCCGCATTGCTCGCCGCGTGTGGCAGTAGTCCCGGGATGGATCCGGGCGATCCGGGCGCCGGCACGGATGCCGCGCATCCCGATACGACAATCGTCGAGACCGATCGAGGCGCGCAGCGCTACACCGGCCAGCTCGCGATGACGAGCACCGTGCGGTTCGGTGGATCGCCGTACTGCGAGTACTCGGTGACGCTGAGGAGCATCGTGCTCGACGTGACGCTACATCCGACGCGCGGGCTCACCACGATGAGCATCGCCGACACGGTGGACGAGGCGATCGTCGGCACGTGTCCGTTCCCGCCGGCGGCCGACAGTCGACAGTTCTTCGCGTTCCAGGGCGCGCAGGCCGCGAACGCAGCCGGCGCGTTCGTCCCCACCATGCAGGGACAGCCGAGCAACTCGCCGATGACCGAGGCGACCGTGCTCGTCACGCCGCGGACCGAGACCGTGGTCGACGCGAGCGTGCGTTGGGAGCGAACCGATCAGGGCCCACCGCTCAAGTGGGTCGTGACGACGTCATCGCCGGTGGCCTTGCAGCGCGTGACCTGCGAGATGAACGATCTCTACTGCCTCGGCACCAGCACGCTCGGCTCGCTGCACCGGTGCAGCGATGGCCTGCACCTCGTCGAGGTCAACCGCTGTCCGTCGGGCTGCGCGCCGTCACAGTCGCCGCCCGGGCAGCACGTCGACGAGGCTTGCAACTAGTGCCGGACGCGTAGCGGCCGCCGGGCGCGCAGCGACCGGGCGTGCGAAGCACGCGAGCGATAGTCGAGCCGGAGCGAAGCGGAGGCGAAAAAGTAGTCCGGAACGCGGCTGCGAAGTTTCCGGCGGAGCGCCTGGCCGGGGCGGAGGGTCACTCGGCGGGCTACACTCCGACGCTGTGAAGGTCGCGACCCGCATCACCGTGGCGACGGCGGTCGTCGTGGCGATCGCGTCGGCGGCCTACGCATCGTTCGATCTGCGTGCGCGAACCTCGGAGCGCCAGATGGCGATGGAGCGCGAGGCCAAGGCACTCGCGAATACGCTGCGGACCTCGCTCGAGACCCAGGCGGCGGCCGAGCAACGCGAGGCCCGGTTCCGCGCGGACCAGCTCCAGCGCGACCTCGACAGCTTCGAGAAGAAAGCGCTGGGGGGAAACCCGGACATCCTCGATGTCACCCGCCCCGCGGCCTTGCCCGAGCACGAGAAGCTGCGCGCCGAGCATGCCGAGCTCAAGCAGCGCGTGCTGATCGCCCGGCGTGCCGCGGGTCTCGAGCGTCCCCTCGACCTCGCGCTCGCGTACCGCTCTCCTGGCGAAGGTCAGCTTCGCGAGCTCGAGCGCGCGAGCGGTGGCTGGCACGTGATCGTGATCTCGCGCGCCCAGGCCACCGAGCTGCCGATCACCGGCATGACCGAGCCGCAGCTGCGCCGCATCAAGACGCTGTTCGACGTTCCCCACCGCGCGTTCTCCGACGTCGAGGAGGAGGAGTACTACTACGCGGTGCCCTTGCGCGCCGCGTCGGCCCGCGAGGACGAGCGCGTGGTGCTCGGGATGCTCGAGATCTCGCGGTCCGCCGACGCGCTGAACACGGACCGCGGCGACCTCGGGCGTGCGCTGCTGCTCGTGCTGCTGATCATCGTCGTCACCACGGTCGTGGTCGCCGCCGCAGCGAACCGGTTCGTGAGCCGGCCGATCACGAAGCTCTTGCGCGGCATCGACGACGTCGCGAAGGGCGACCTCTCCCACGTGATCCTCTCGGAGCACGATGACGAGATCGGTGCGATCGCGACGCGGTTCAACGAGATGACGTTCTCGCTCCGCGAGTCGCGGGCCGAGACCCAGCGCCAGAACGAGGCGACGCTCGCGCTCGAGCAGCGGCTCGGGCAGACCGAGAAGCTCGCGACGCTCGGCCAGCTCGCGGCGGAGATCGCGCACGAGGTCGGGACGCCGCTCAACGTGATCGCCGGGCGTGCGCGGTCGATCCAGCGCAAGTCGCGGGACCCCGAAGCCGTCGAGAAGAACGCCGGCATCGTCGCCGAGCAGACCGCGCGGATCACGCGCATCATCCAGCGGCTCCTCGATTTCACCCGGCGCAAGGTCGGGACACCCGAGCAGGCCGCGGTCAACCTCAACGAGCTCGCGCTGACCACGATGGAGCTGCTCGCCGGCCAGTTCTCGGCCGCCAAGGTCAAGACCCGCCTCGATCGCGCCGAGGGCATCCCGAAAGTCGCCGGCGATCGCGACCGCCTCCAGCAGGTCTTGATCAACCTCTTGCTCAACGCCGCGCAGGCGATGCCCGACGGCGGCAAGCTCCGGGTCGAGACCCGGGTCGTGCACCGCGCGCGACCCGGCCTCGAGGGCGGCGCCGAGCAGCAGTTCGTGCAGATCGCGGTGACCGACACCGGCGTCGGCATCCCCGCCGAGAGCAAGGACAAGATCTTCGATCCGTTCTACACGACGAAGGAGGGCCAGGGCGGCACGGGCCTTGGCCTCGCGGTCGTGTCGGGCATCGTCAAGGAGCACGACGGCTGGATCGACGTCGAGGACTGCGACGGCGGCGGCACCGCGTTCCGCGTGCACCTGCCGGCCTGACACCGCCAAGGCCACTCGCGGTCGTCACGCACCGTCGATGATTGGCCGACGATGTAGTGGCGGTCATACAAACGGTCCGCGAACCGCGGCGCGGTTACTCGTCGTACATGCCGTGGTAGCCGCCGTAGCCGTAGCCGCCGTAGATGGCGGGCTGGCCCGCGAGCGAGGTCACGATCTTCTCGGTGGCGTCGTCGAGGTCGGTGCCGCGGCCGCGGAGCTGGCCGGCGGCGGCTGACTTCAGCTCGGGCTTCGCGTGCGGATCGTTGACGATCTGGGTCAGCACCTGGTCGACCTCGGGGCCACCGTTGTAGGCCGACTGGATCGCGGTCTGCGCGACCTGTGGATCCTGATCGCGCATCAAGGTCGCGAGCTGCTGGCTCGCCTTGGGATCGTCCATGTTCGCGAGCCCGCTGATCGCGGCGATCCGCTCGTCGGGCTTGCCATTGCGCGTGGCCTCGATGATCGCGGCCTGCGCCTTCTCCGAGCCGACCTGGCCGAGGCTCTGGAGGGCGGCCGCGCGGACCGCGGTGTCGCTATCGCGGGTCAGCCGGAGCAAGGTCTCGGTCGAGTGCTCGTCGGGGTTCTGCGCGAGCGACGAGATCGCGACCATCCGCACACCCTTGTCGCTCGACGTCAGCGCGCGATCGATCAGCCGGCGCGCCTCGGGCGTCCCCATCGATGCGAGCGCCCAGACCGCCGAGCTTGCACCGCTGACGTCCTTGCCCGACAGCATCTCCTCGGCGAGCCGCATGCCCTCGGGCGCGCCCGCGACGATCAGCTGGTTCATCACCTGCATCTTGACCTGCGGGTTCTCGCGCGACGCGGTGAGTAGCGCGGTCTTGACCTCGGTGGTCAGCCCCATCTGGCCGAGCGCGCCCGCCGCGACGCCGGCGAGGTCCTTGTCCTTGTCGGTGAGCGCGGCGATCAAGGCCTGGCGCGCGTCCTCGGTGCCGACGCGACCCAGCACGTTCGCGGCGTACGACGCCTCGTCGCGGCGGCCCGAGAACAGCGAGTCGCTGAGCAACTGGGCGAGCGCCGGGTCGCCGGGCCGGACCTGCGCGAGCATGTCGAGGGCGCTGACCCGGGTCTGGCCTCGGTTCTTGCCTGCGATGTCGACGAGCGCGTCGAACGCCTTCGGCGAGCCGGCATCCGCGAGCATCCGCATCGCCTCGTAGCGCTCGTTTCGCGAGCCCTTGCCGGCGAGATCGATCGCGAGGCGCAGCGCCTCGGGGTTTCCGGTCTTGATGAGCCGCGGCAGCGCCGCGCGACGATCTGCGCTCGTGCCGTCCTTGATCACCGAGAGCAGCGCGGCGTCGATGTCCTCGCCTTCCATCTGCGCGAGCTGATGAAGCGCGCCCGTGATCGCCGCGCGATCGGACAGCGCCGACTCGATCAGCAGCGCGCGGGCCTCGGGACCGCCGGCATTCGCGAGCGCGCCTGCAGCGGCCATCGCGGCGTGCCGATCGCCGACCGCGAGGATCTCGCCGAGCAGGGCGAGCGCCTTCTCGCCATTGATCTCGCCGATCGCGTTGACCGCGGCCCACCGCGTGTTGAGGCCGCCATGAAGCGCGGCCTCGCGCAGCACGGGCAACGCCACCTCTCCGGCCTTGCCGAGCGCGGAGAGGGCGGCGTTGACGAGCTGCGGATCGCCAGACTTGACGATCTCGGTCAGCTGGGCGAGGAGCTTGTCGTCGATCTCGTCGATCGAGCCGAGCGCGGCGGCGGCGATCCGGGTGTCCTCCGAATCGATCAGCTTGCGCAGCGCCGCGGTGGCGGTCGGTGAGGACACGGCGCCGAGCGCCATCACGGCCGAGCTGCCGACCATGTAGTCACCGGTCTCGGTGAGCTTGATCAACGCGGTGACCGCGCGGTCGGAGCCGACCTGGCCGAGCGCGGCGATCGCGACGGTCTGTGAGGGATCGCCGCTCTTCTTCGCGACCTCGAGCAGCACGCGCTCGCCCGCCTCGCTCTGCGATGACCCGAGCGCGCTGATCGCCGCATTGCGGATGGCGGGGCGATCATCGGTCGTGTACGCGATCACGACCTCGATCGCGTGCTCGGTGCCGATCTTGCCGAACGCCCCGAGCATCACCTCGGGCACGCCACGCCGGCTGTCCTTGAGTAGCGGCATCACCATCTCGATCGCCTCGTCGTCGCCGATCGCGCCGAGCTTGTCGGCGAGCACGCTGACATCACGCAGCGTCCGCGCCGCGAGCAGCCTCTCGACGAGCTCGGTCTTCGAGACGCCGGCGGCGGCCGCGCTCACCCGGAGCGGGCGGCGGAACTGCTTCGGCATCGTGCCGCTGCGGGCGGCCACGCTGGCGGCGGGCGTGTTCGGCGCGGCAGCGGGATCGCCGGAGACTACCGAATAGCCGGCGACGGCGGCGAGCAGGGCACAAGCGAGCTTCCAGCGGGTCAGTGTGGTCACGGGGCTCTTTTCACTTGGCGGTGGTCGCAGGTGCAGACGTCTCGAGTGTCTGTGTCAAACGAACGCGGTTTGGTATCGATCCATTCCTGGGCTACGTAACGTATGGGTAAGCCAGGCTCGCGAAACCAGCCGGCATTGCCGTCATGGGCTGCCGGAATGGACGCCGTCCGCGCGGGAAGGTTCCGGCTGGCAGCCGGGTACCGCGTGGTGGCAACCACGGCGGCGAGGAGGTGTCGGGGCGAGCTGCGAGGTCGGGGGGCACGTCGAACAGACGCAGCCCGCACCGGGGAGTCGCAAGATTTCGTGCGGGCTCCGAGTCAGAAGGCCCAGCGCAGCAAGACCTGTTCGAGCGCGCGAATGATCGCTGACATCGCTGCGCGTCGCAAGCGCACACCGGTGTGTGCGCGAGGATGTGCGGCGGGCGCAGGCGCACATTCTTTGAAATGATGTGTCGACGAGAGACGCAGTGGATTGACGGCGTCGGTGTGGTTCGTAGACTCGATCCATGTTGACGAGCGAGCAGACCCAGGAGCTTCGAGCGAAGCTGGAAGCAGACATGGCGCGCCTCGGCGACCATGCGCACAACGCCCTCGAGTTCACGATGGACCGCGATCGCGATCGCATCGGTCGCGACTCGATGGACGAATCAACCGAGGAGGAGATCTACTCGACGCAGCTCCGGCTGCACGATCGGGAGAACTTCCTGCTGCAAAAGGTCCGCGAGGCAATGATTCGCCTCGAGGCAGGCAAGCTGGACGAGTGCGAGGAGTGCGCGGAGCCGATTGGCTTCAAGCGCCTGCTGGCCCGTCCGGTGACGACCCTGTGCTTCGAGTGCAAGTCGGCCCGCGAGCAGGTCGAATCCGAGACGCACGCCGAGTAGCGGATCCCGACGCGGCGATTCCATACGCCGGCGTACACGCTAGGGCGCCTGGGGTTTGGTTCCGCTTCGCGACCTCTGCTAGTATTCGTCGTCGGGGATGCGCGACCGCTATACGATCACCGAGCGACTCGACCATGGCGGTATGGCCGAGGTGTTCCGTGGCGTCGCGGAGTCGATGGAGGGGTTCAAGAAGTCGGTCGCTATCAAGCGCATCCTTCCGAACCTCACCAAGAACCAGAAGTTCGTCTCGATGTTCCTCGACGAGGCGCGGCTCTCGCTGTTCCTCCAGCACGCGAACATCGTCCAGGTCTTCGATATCTCGAAGACTCCTGATAACGCGTACTTCCTCGTCATGGAGTACGTCGACGGGTGCAACCTCAAGGCACTCATCGAGCGGCAGAAGCAGAAGACCAAGCGCATCGAGGTCGCCCACACGATCTACTTGATGATGGAGTGCTGCAAGGCGCTCCAGTACGCCCACTCGCTCGAGCACCCCGAGACCAACGAGCCGCTCGGCATCGTCCACCGCGACATCTCGCCGCCGAATATCCTGCTGTCCAAGAACGGCGAGGTGAAGCTCGTCGACTTCGGGCTCGCCAAGGCGAACAGCCAGATCGAGTCGACCGATCCGGGCGTCGTGAAGGGCAAGTTCAGCTACCTGTCGCCCGAGGCGGCGAGCGGCCTCGAGGTCGACCATCGGGCCGACGTGTTCGCGGTCGGCATCATCCTGTGGGAGCTGTTCACGGGCCGTCGCCTGTTCTTCGGTGACACCGACTACCAGACCGTCGAGCTCGTCCGCCAGGCGCGGGTACCGTCGATCTCGGCGCTCAACTCGGAGATCGAGCCCGAGCTCGAGCAGGTCGTGCGCAAGGCGCTCGCCCGCGATCCCGAGGAGCGCTACGCGAGCGCGAGCGACCTCGGCGATGCGCTCGCCCAGTATCTGTTCTCGCGCCGCATGAAGGTGACGGCGCGCGACATCGCGACCCTCGTGAAAGACACGCAGGTCGAGATGATGCGCAAGCGCTCGGCCGAGCCCAAGGAGTCGCTGA
>JALZOI010000317.1 GCA_030857245.1 Myxococcota bacterium | reverse complement strand
GGCCCTCGATCTGCGGCGGCTGCCCGGACCGCGGTTTCGGCCCGCAGCCGAGCACGCCGGCCGCGAGCATCGCGCCTGCTCGGACCAGCGCGGCACCCTTCGGAAGCGGCGTCGGTTGCTTGCGATCACTCTCGCGTCGGCGCCGGTTCATGTACCGAGCGTAACACCCCGGCGATCAGCTCGCCGGTGCCGTCAGCTTGAGCCCGACGATGCCGCCGACGATCAAGGCGAGGCACGCGAGCCGCGCGGCCGTCGCCGGCTCACCGTAGATCGCGATGCCAAGGATCGTCGCCCCGATCGTGCCGATGCCGACCCACACCGCGTAGGCGGTGCCGACCGGGACGACGCGGGTCGCGACCGCGAGCAGCGCGAAGCTCACGAGCATGCCGATCAGCGTGAGCACCGTCGGCAGCGGTCGGGTCAGACCCTCCGAGACCTTGAGCCCGATCGCCCAGCCCGCCTCGACCAGCCCCGACAGCACGAGCAGCAACCACGCGGTCGCGGAGGTGAGCGCCATGCCGCCGAGTAGAGGCGACGCCCTCGATGTCCGCAACGTCGAACGCCTAGTTCGGGGCGCCGATCTCGCTGCCGGCGAGCGTCAGCCCGTCGTTCGGCGTCGGCGTGCCGGCGCACTGGCGGTCGAGGAAGCTCTTGAGCACCACCGCGCGGCGCGGCAAGAACGACAGCCGCAGCGCGTCGGAGAGGTTGCGGTTCTCGTCGACGTGGACGAAGCCGAGGCTCGAGGGCCAGCGCGTGCCGTTGCCGAGGTCGGCGCCGTTCGAGTGCTGGTGGCAGCCGCCGCACGTCTGCGTCGTCGCGCGGTCGAGGATGTTCCTGACGGTGAGGTTCGGATTTGCGATCCGCGCCTGGATCTGGCTGCGGAACGAGGCGCGGGTGAACGCGCTGTAACCCACGTTCGGGCCCTGGGCCGAGCTCTCGAACTCGTTGTGGTTGTTGTTGGTCGACATCCCGATCAGCGCCGGGTTGCTGCGCGAGAGCGCCGGGATCTGGTTGAGGAACGACGCCTCGAACGCGGCGGTGTTCGCGTGGGTGCCGCGGAACAGCTCGTCGGCCGGGTTCGCCTTGACGGTGACATGGCCGACCGAGAGCTTGCAGGAGTCCCCGAGCGCGCACGGCTTCTTCAGCTTGAACTCGCGGAGGTGCCACTCGAAGAAGTTGACGAAGAAGTTCGTGCGGATCTGCCCCTTGCCGGTCGCGGTGCCGTTCGCCGCGAGCCCGTAGTTGGTCGCGGTGACCACGGGCGAGACCGTCAGGCCCTCGGCGGTGATGCCGGTGAAGTAGAACCGCTCGAGCCGGGTGGCGCGCACGGCGACGTCGCTCACGGTCGAGAGCCGCGCCCAGAAGTCGGCGACGCCCGCGCAGCCCGCGAGCCCGGCGGCGGGGTTGGGATTGGGCAGCCGCGCCTCGAAGATGATGAAGGCGCGGTCGTCGGGCGCGCCGACGTGCGCGTAGACGATGCGGTACTCGCCGCAGTCCGCGCCGCTCGTCGGCGCGAGGTCGAATCGGTTCATCAGCGCGACCGGCACGAACCGCGGGCCGGTGGTCGCGAACGGATTGAACGAGCCGAGCTGGCTCTCCTGGCGCGGACACACCAGCCCGTAGTTGTTGGGATCGACGCCGGCCACGCCACACTGGGCCCACGACGCCATCCATTCCCGATACAGCGTGAGCGGGGTGCCGGTGCCCCGGGCGCTGGTGTTCACCGCCGTCATCACGCGCTGGAACGAGAACTTCGCCAGGATCGTGGGATCGGTGACGGCGAGCGAGCGGTTCGTCACGAGTGCGGGGGTCGGGCAGGTCAGGGCCTGCTCGACCTCCTCGAGCTCGACGTCTTCATCATCGGCGACACATCCGGCGATCGTGGTGGCGAGCAGACAGGTCGAGAGCGCGAGCTGGATTCTCATGATGAGACGCGTCTCAGCAACCGCCGCGCCAGGCCCCAAGCGGTCGCGACGGGCCGGAGCTGTCGGGGCTACCCGACAGCGATCCGGTCGCGCGGATCGCCAAAGCGCGGCCGATCGTGATCGACCGCAAGCCGGTTTCCGCTGACGCCTGCTCGCGGGCCTCAGGAAACTGATCCGTCGCCGTGAAAAAACAGGGGCGGGCAGGTCCGGTGTCCCCACCATCGACCACCGCCGGGGCCCACGGGACAGGAATCCGGGATGCGCGCGGCATGCGGCCGGGCTCGACGCCGATCACCTCGATCACCTCGGTCGTACGGCGGCGGTCTTCCGCCCGGAAGCCACGCTAGAATGCGCCGTGCGGCTCGTCGACTACGCGAAGGCGCACCTCGCAACGATCGCCGTCGGCGCGGTCGGGCCGCTGATCGCGCGGGGGGCGATCTCGGTCAACGGGCGGATCGGCACGATGACGGAACAGGTCGGGCCAGGAGACGTTATCGCCGTCGCTCCCGCCGCCCACGCTGCTGCATTCCCGCTCGTGCCCGAGCCCCGCGCGCTCGTGATCGTGTTCGAGGATGATGACCTGCTCGTCGTGGACAAGCCGTCCGGCATCCACGTCCACCCGATGGGGCCGTACCGCACCGGCACGCTCATGAATGCACTGCTCGCCCACGCGGGCGCCACGGTCGCGCAGCCATGGGCGGCATGGCGACCACATCCCGCGCATCGCCTGGACCGGGCGACGAGCGGCCTCGTGATGATCGCGAAGCGCGCCGCGATCCACGAAGTGCTGCGTGCCGGCTTCGCCGCGCACCGCATCCATCGCCGCTACCGTGCCACCGTGCACGGCCGGGTCGCGCTCGAGAGCGGGACGATCGATGCTCCACTCGGCCGTGATCCGGCGTTCGATTACCGCCGCGCGATCGTGCCGCTGGCTGCGGGTGGTCAGCCCGCCATCTCGCACTACAAGGTCGTCGACCGGATCGTCGCCCCACCGGGCGAGCTGACGGTGCTCGAGCTCGAGCTCGAGACCGGCCGCACCCACCAGATCCGCGTCCACCTGGCGAGCATCGGTCACACGATCGTCGGGGACTCGATCTACGCGAGCGCGAACGTGACCCGCGAAGATGCGAGCCTGGCGATCGAGCTGCGGGCGATCGAGCTGCGGTTCGCGCATCCGCGCGATGGCCGCGAGATCACCTGCGCGGCGCTCAATTCTCGACGAACGCCTTGAGGCGCTTGCTGCGCGACGGGTGCCGCAGCTTGCGCAGGGCCTTCGCCTCGATCTGGCGGATGCGCTCGCGGGTGACCTCGAAGTCCTGACCGACCTCCTCGAGGGTGTGGTCCGACTTCTCACCGATGCCGAAGCGCATGCGGAGGACCTTCTCCTCGCGCGGCGTCAGCGTCGCCAGCACCTTGCGGGTCTGGTCGGCGAGGTTGACGGAGATCACGCTCTCGCTCGGAGAGATGATCGACTTGTCCTCGATGAAGTCACCGAGGTGGCTGTCCTCCTCCTCGCCGATCGGGGTCTCGAGCGAGATCGGCTCCTTGGCGATCTTGAGGACCTTGCGGACCTTGTCGAGCGGCAGCTCCATGCGCTCGGCGATCTCCTCGGGCGTGGGCTCGCGACCGAGCTCCTGCACGAGGTAGCGCGTCGTGCGGACGAGCTTGTTGATCGTCTCGATCATGTGGACCGGGATGCGGATCGTGCGGGCCTGGTCGGCGATCGCCCGGGTGATCGCCTGGCGGATCCACCACGTCGCGTAGGTCGAGAACTTGTAGCCGCGCTTGTACTCGAACTTGTCGACCGCCTTCATGAGGCCGATGTTCCCTTCCTGGATCAGGTCGAGGAACTGCAGGCCGCGGTTCGTGTACTTCTTGGCGATCGAGACGACGAGGCGCAGGTTGGCCTCGACCAGCTCGCTCTTCGCGCGGTCGGCCATCCGCTCGCCCTCGTGGAGATCACGATAGGTGGAGCGGAGCTCGGGCGCGGTCGAGCGCGCCTCCTCCTCGATGACGGCGACCTTCCGCATCGCCTGCTTGATCATCTCCTCCATCTCTTCGAAGTCGGCGACCGTCATCATGGTCTTCTTGCCGACGGCGCGCGCCCGCTGCGGCGAGGCCCGCATCTCGCGGAGCGTCTTGCGGATCTCGCTCGCGGTCATCGCGGCCTTGCGCTCGCACTCGCGGACCTCGAGCTCGGCCTTGTCGAGCTTGATGATGATGTTCTTGAGCTGCGCGACGATGCGATCGACGGTCGGCTTGTTGAGGCGGAGGTCCGAGAGCTCCTCGAACATCTGCGCACGGTTGGCCTTCTGCGCGTCCTTGACCTTCTTCTTCTTGCCCTCGGTCGCGCCGGTCTCGTCGAACTTCTCGTCGAGCTTCTCGGTGTCGCGCTGGAGCTTCTTGACCTTGTCGATGATCTTGCAGACCCGGTCGACGTAGAACTGCTCGTTGAACTCGGCCTCGTCCTCGTCGATGTCCTTAACGACATCCTTGACGCGGATCTTGCCGTGGCGCAGGCGATCACCGATCGCGAGGAGCTCCTCGACGGCGACCGAGCTGTTGAGCACGGCCTGCAGCATCTTGCGCTCGCCGTCCTCGATGCGCTTCGCGATCTCGACCTCGCCCTCGCGGGTGAGCAGCGAGACCGAGCCCATCTTGCGGAGGTACATGCGAACGGGATCGCTGGTCCGCGAGTACGCGTACTCCTCGTCCTCGTCGACCTCCTTCTCGCCCTCTTCCTTCTCGGCCGCGATGCCGGTCGGCGGCGCGTCGACGATGTCGGGCGTGCGGCGGGCACCGGCGTCCACGACCTCGATGCCGTGCTCGCCGAGCACCGACAGCCAGCCATCGATCTGATCGGTCGAGACCACGTCCTCGGGCATGTGGTCGTTGACCTCGTCGTAGGTGACGAAGCCCTTCTGCTTGCCGAGCTCGATGAGCTTGTCGCGCATCGAGTCCTTGCCGCCGCCACCGCCGGCGCGGCCGCCCTTCTTGGTGCCGCGGGTCTCGGCCTCGAGCGCCGCGGCATCGGCTTCCGCCGACGTGCTGCGCACCTTGGGCGCGCCCGCGACGAAGTCGTCGTCGTCATCGTCGAGCGCGAGCGCTGGACCGATGTCGTCGTCCTCGTCGAACGTGGGGATCGGCGTCTTGCCGCCGCCCTTGCCGCCGGCCTTGGCGCCGGCCTTCGGTGCCTTCGGGATCGGCACGAAGTCGTCGTCGTCGCCGTCGTCGTCGCCGCCGAACTCGTCGTCCTCGCGTGAGCGCGCGGGCTTCGTGGTGGCCGCGCCCGGCTTGCCCTTGGCGCTGACCGCGCCCGGCTTGCCGTTCTTCAGCTCGACGCCGTCCTTCTTGGGCTCGGCCTTGCCGTCCTTCTTGGAATCGACCTTCTTGGGAGCTTCCTTCGCGGGGGCAGCGGCGGCTGGCTTCTTGGCCGGCTTGGCATCCTTCGCGGCGGGCTTTGCCTTCGGAGTGGTACGCGTCGCCATGTCAGTCGACCTGCTTTCCATTGGACGTCTCGGCTTCCAAACCTTCACGGAGGCGCGCGACCAGCTCGCGGTCTCCTTTGCGCTCGGCCTCGGCCAGCTGCGATAGCTGACGGGCGAGCTCTCGATCTCCACGACGTGTCGCGTCCGCCAGGAGCTTCTTCAGCTCCGCCAACCCGGCGCCAGACTTGCGGACCTCGAGGTTTCGCGTCATCGCGAGCAGCTCGACGCGAGGGTCCTTGGAGTCGGCGTATTTTCCGGACAGCAGGTGCACGGTGATTGACGGGGGCAGGTGCCCGGACGCGGCTAGCTCGAGAAGAGACTGGCCCGCCCGAGCCGCGGAATACATGTCGCGAAGGCGAGCGTCCGTCAAGAGCCAAAAAGCCTTGTCTGCCTCGGCGGTTGCGATCAGCGAAGGGTGGTCCGAAAGCAGGGAGATCACCTCGACCTCGTCGGCGGGCGGCGCCGGCAGCACCGGAGACGGCCTGGAGCCTGCGGAGGCGGCATCGCCGCCAAGTGCGTTGAGGTGGGAGCCGGTGCGAGCCGCGCCGCCGGACCCGCCGGACCCGCCATAGCTGCCGGACGAGCCGCCGTGCGAGCCCTGGGACCCCGCGCCGTGGGAGCCCGACGAGCCGCCGTACGGACCCTGGGATCCTTGGGGGCCATGCCCCATGCTGCGCGCGATCGCATTCCTGACCACCCCGACGTCGACGTCCATCGCCGTCGCCAAGGTGGCCACGATTAGATCACGTTTCATCGGGCTCGCAACTTTCGCGACGAGCCGGGCGGCGTCCTCGAGGGCGCGCGCGCGCGCATCGACGTTGCCCCGCGCCTTGCTCCACACCTCGAACGCGAAGTACTCGATGGCGCCCTTCGCGCGATCGATCGCCTCGCGCAGCAGCTCGGCGCCACCGCCCGCGACGAGGCTGTCGGGATCGACGCCGCCGGTGAGCGGGCCCGACAGCCCGCCCGACTTGCCGTGCCCCGGGCTCGACGCCACGAGCACCTCGACGTCCTGCTCGACGCACATCTGCAGCGCGTGCATCGTCGCCTTGTACCCGGCGCGATCGCCGTCGTAGAGCAGCACGACGCGCTCCGCGACCCGGCGCAGCACGCCGACCTGCTCGGGCGTCAGCGCGGTGCCGAGCGGCGCGACGACGTCGGTGAAGCCGGCCTGGTGCAGCGTGATGACGTCGAAGTTGCCCTCGACGAGGACGACCCGCTTGGTCACCGCCATCGCCTCGCGCGCCTGCGCGAGCCCGAACAGCAGCTTGCTCTTCTTGTAGACCGTGCTCTCGGGCGAGTTGATGTACTTGGGCGGCTCGTTGTGCTCGCTGCCGTCGCCCGCGGGTGGCGGCGGCGCGCTGCCGACCACGCGCGACGAGAACCCGACGACATCACCGCCCGGCACGACGACCGGGCAGACGAGCCGATCACGGTTGCGATCGTAGTAGCCGCCCGAGCGTGGCCGCGGCGCGATCAGCCCGACCTTGACCGCGAGCTCGAGGTCGGCGCGCTGCGCCTTCAGGTGATCGGCGAGGGCGCCCCAGTCCACGGGCGCGTAGCCGAGCTGGAACCTCGCCGCGGTCTCGTCGGAGACGCCGCGCTTCGCGAGGTACGCGCGGCCGGCCTCGCCGCGCGTCGGATCGGCGAGCACCTCGCGGTAGAACGCCGTCGCGAGCTTGTTGAGCTCGAGCATCGCGACGCGCTCGCCGCGCTGCTTGCGGAGCTCGGGCGACTCCTCGATCCGCGGCACCGCGATCCCGAAGCGCTGCGCGAGCTGCTCGGCGGCGTCGACGAAGCTCTTGCCCTCGAGCTCCATCACGAACGTGAACACGTCGCCGTGCTTCTGGCAGCCGAAGCAGTGGAAGAAGCCCTTGTCCGGCGAGACGTTGAACGACGGCGTCTTCTCGCCGTGGAACGGACACAGTCCCTTCCAGTTGCGGCCCGCCTTGCGGAGCTGCACGTGCTGCCCGATCACCTGGATGATGTCGGCCGCATCGCGGATCTGAGAAATGACGTCGTCCGGAATCATGGCTACCGCGGCGCCCCTCGCGCGCGACGAGGGACCATGACAGCTAGCGGGGCACGACGGTAGTGGGCGAGGGTGCCGGCGTCGCGTTCACGGTCGGCTTGGGGCGAGACGCGTCCACCAGCGCGTACACGACCAGGGCGAGCGTCAGCGCGATCCACAGCCCGAGCAGGATCTGGATGGCCCGCGTCGTGCCGGTCGCCACGACAGGTCCGTGATCTTCGTGCCCGAGGTCGTGGCGGTGCTTGCGACGCTGGGTGCCCGGAATCTCGCTGGAAGGGACCTCGGCGGCGCTCATCGCGGGGGACCTTGCCGCATGAGGTTCGGGGCGGTCAAGCCTCGAAGCGCGGCGGTCGGCCGCGGTCCGCGAGCCTAGCGGTCGGCGTCGCGGCTCAGCCGGACGAACGCGGCGGCGGCGGCGGCCCCGATCGCCTCGAGGCCCGCCACCGCAGCGGTGGGCGCGACGGCGCTCGCGAGCACGGCGATCACGTCGTCGTCGATCGCGATCGGGGTCACCACGAGGTCGCCGCGGGGGGCGTCGAGGCTCGCG
>JALZOI010000316.1 GCA_030857245.1 Myxococcota bacterium | reverse complement strand
GGCTCGGGGTGACCGGCAGCGGCGCGCGGGCGTCGATGCGCACCCGACCGCCGGGCACCACGATGGTGGCGCCGCCCTGCACCCGCGGCGGCGGTGCGATCGCTTCGATCAGCAGCGTGGTCGCGGCCGCGCCGCGCGCGCGATCACGCTCGACCTGCGCGGTCAGCTCGGCCTGCCGCCGCTCGCGATACGCCTCGAACGGCTCGCCGACCTGGCCGGTGAGCTCGACGCCGGGACAGACCAGCTTCCAGTCGAGGAGCTGCGCGCGTGGGATGTCGAAGCGCAGCGCGAGATCATAGGTACCTTGCGGCAGCTGGATGCCGCCCGCGCCGGGTGCGGTGACCGCGTCGGTCGTGGCGGTCGCGGCGACGGAGCCGCGCGCGGCGATGCTGCCGTGACCCTGACCAACGAGCTCGGTGCGGTAGCGACCTCCACATGCGGTGGAGGTCACGACCGCAGTGGCAAACAGCAGGCGAGGGAGCAGCATCGCGCTGCTCGAGTGCAAGGGCATGGCCATGCTGGTGCGTCACGTTTCATCGGCCGGCGCGGCTTGGCCTCGCGCTTGCGATGACCGCGGTCATGAACGACCGCATCGAACGAGCTGCCGCCCACTTGGAGTACGTGACGTGGTGCCGGGACGTCCTCGCGGCCTCCGTGCGTGAACGCGACGTCACGAAGCGAGTTGCCACAGTGGTGCGTCCGCAACGGTCGGGCCGGCGCTGGTGGATCACGCTGACCCTCGCGCTGGCCGTGGCCGCGAGCGCGTGTGGTGGTGGCAAGCGCCGCGACACCTACGCGCGCGCCACGGACGTCCAGGGTGCCTGTTGCGAGCACCTCGCCGGACCGGCGCGCGAGCAATGTCTCGCCGAGATCGTGCGGGTCGAGGACCCGCAGGCCGCGAAGACCTCGACGGGGCAGGCGACCTACGCCTGCGTCGCCGAGCACTTCGTCTGCAACCCGGAGACGGGACGCCCGACCCAGCCCAGCGCGCAGGCGCAGTACGACTGCATCGAGGACCAGGCACCCTGACGCCAGGGTCCGCAACAAGGAGGCAGCGCCGTCACCGAAACCGACAACAGCGACCCGAAGGTCGCTGTCGTGAGCCAGGCCCCCGAACAGTTCGGGGGCGCGGAGCCAAGCCCCCGAACAGTTCGGGGGCGCGGCAGTCCGGACTAGAAGTCCATGCCGCCCATGCCGCCCATGCCGCCCATGCCGCCGCCGCCGTGACCGCCACCGCCGCCGGCCGCGGGCGCATCCTTCTTCGGACGCTCGGCGATCATCGCCTCGGTCGTCAGGAGGAGCGACGCAACCGAGGCTGCGTTCTGGAGCGCGGTGCGGACGACCTTGGTCGGGTCGATGACGCCGGCCTTGACGAGGTCGCCGTACTCGAGCGTCGCGGCGTTGAAGCCGAACGGGCCCGTGCCCTCGCGGACCTTGGACACGACGATCGAGCCGTCGACGCCCGCGTTCTGCGAGATCTGGCGGAGCGGCTCCTCGATGGCGCGGCGGACGATCGTCACGCCGAACTGCTGCTCCTCGGAGAGCTTCAGCTTGTCGAGCGCGCTCTGCGCACGGAGGAGCGCAACGCCGCCGCCGGGGACGACGCCCTCTTCGACGGCTGCGCGGGTCGCGTGGAGCGCATCCTCGACGCGCGCCTTCTTCTCCTTCATCTCGATCTCGGTGGCCGCGCCAACCTTGATCACGGCGACGCCGCCGACGAGCTTCGCGAGGCGCTCCTGGAGCTTCTCCTTGTCGTAGTCCGAGGAGCTCTCCTCGACCGCGTTGCGGATCTGCTTCACGCGCGCCTCGATGTCGGCCTTCTTGCCGGCGCCATCGACCACGGTGGTGTTGTCCTTGTCCACCGTGATGCGCTTGGCCTGGCCGAGGTCGGCGAGGGTCAGGTTCTCGAGCTTGAGGCCGAGATCCTCGGTGACCGCCTGGCCACCGGTGAGCGTCGCGATGTCCTTCAGCATCTCCTTGCGGCGATCACCGAAGCCCGGCGCCTTGACGGCGCAGATCTGCAGCGTGCCCCGGAGCTTGTTGACGACGAGCGTGGCGAGCGCCTCGCCATCGACGTCTTCCGCGATGATCAGGAGCGGCTTGCCCTGCTTGGCAACCTGCTCGAGCACCGGGAGGAGCTCCTTCATGTTCGAGATCTTCTTCTCGTGCGTGAGCACGTAGACGTCGTTCAGCACGACCTCCATGCGCTCCGTGTCGGTCACGAAGTACGGCGACAGGTAGCCGCGATCGAACTGCATGCCCTCGACGACGTCGAGCTCGGAGGTCATCGTCTTGGCCTCTTCGACCGTGATGACGCCTTCCTTGCCGACCTTCTTCATCGCCTCGGCGATCATCTCGCCGATCTCGGCATCGCCGTTGGCGCTGATCGTGCCGACCTGGGCGATCTCTTCCTTGCCCTTGGTCGGGGTCGAGAGCTTCTTGAGCGACTCGACGATGGTCGCCACGGCGGTGTCGATGCCGCGCTTGAGCTCCATCGGGTTGTGACCGGCGGCCACGAGCTTCGAGCCCTGGTGGTAGATCGCCTGGGCGAGCACGGTCGCGGTGGTCGTGCCGTCGCCGGCGTTGTCGGAGGTCTTGGAAGCGACCTCCTTGACCATCTGCGCGCCCATGTTCTCGAACTTGTTCTCGAGCTCGATCTCCTTGGCGACGGTGACGCCGTCCTTGGTGACCGTGGGAGCGCCCCACGACTTCTCGATCACGACGTTACGACCGCGCGGGCCGAGGGTGACCTTGACGGCGTTCGCGAGGGTGTCGACGCCAGCGGCGACGCGGTTGCGCGCCTTCTCGTCGAAAATAATGTCCTTGGCAGCCATGACTTCTCCTTACGACTCGATCACGCCAAGGACTTCGTCCTCGCGCACAATGATGTGGTCCGCGCCGTCGACCTTGATCTCGGTACCGGCGTACTTGCCGAACAGGATGCGATCGCCCGCCTTGACGTCGAGCTTGACCAGGGTGCCGTCCTCGAGGCGCTTGCCCGAGCCGACAGCGATGACCTTGCCCTCGAGGGGGCGCTCCTTGGCGGAATCTGGAATGATGATGCCGCCGCGGGTCTTCTCGACCTCTTCGACGCGGCGGACCAGGATGCGATCCTGTAGCGGACGGACGTTCATCGGCGCTCCTCAGTGTAGGTAGTTCGGAAGTGGCGGATTGTTAGCACTCACCGGCGGCGACTGCTAACGGCCGCCTTGGTAAGGCGAGCAGCGGCTGTGCGCAAGGGGCTAGCCGCCCGATTTCGTTCGTGACTACCTGCACTGCGCCGTAGCGCGGCATCTGACATTCACCCCGTGCGGTGAGGCCCCTTCCGGAGGGGTTCTAACGATCCGTGATCAGTAGCAATCTTGCGTTGGCCTCGAACTAGCAGAACATGGAACCATGGACGTTACGTTGGCCGCGTCTGTTGATGAGTACTTCCATGAAGTCGTGAGCGACGCCCTCTCGGCGGCCGATCTCGACGCCTCTGCCCCCGCCGGCTGGTATCTGGTCGGGTTGCTCGCGGACTTCACGCGAGCCCGGCTCACCGATGAGCCGCTCGGGCTCAAGCTCGCGCAGCTGGTCGAGGATCCCGGCGAGCGCGTGCGGAACCTCAAGCAGGTCGGGGATCAAAGCCTGTACGTGGCGGGCTTCTTCGCCGAGTCGCTGAACCGATCGCTGGTCGACGTCGAGTACTACGTCGGGCTCGGCCAGAACGCGTATGCGCAGCTCGCGAGGCAGCTCGGCACGGGGAAATCAATTTCCGACGTGTACGAGGAGCTCGCAGCCAACTTCCCGCAGTTCGTGGACGTGCTCGCGCTCGTGCGCAGGCGGGTCGCCATCGCCGAGCTCAACGCGACGACCGACATCAGCCGGCTCTACGAGATCTGGCTGCGCACCCGCGACGAGTGGATCGAGAAGAAGCTGCGCGCCGCGGGCGTGCTGATCGACGCGGGAACGAAGGTCATCCAGTAGTGAGCGCGACGAGCGGAGCTCGGCGCGCGGGGATCGACCCCGAGCTCCGAACAGTTCGGAGCGCGGGAAGCGACCCGAGGGGAGCGGGATGACGACCCTGTCCCGTGTCCAGCACGGGCTCGAGTCGCTGTACCGCATCAAGACTGGCCTCGACGTCGGGCACTTCGTCGTCAGCGCCGACGTGCGCGACGGGCTGGTGGCGACGCGGCGGCCGCGCGAGCAGCTGCTGGTCTGCGAGGACGCCGGCGAGATGTCGGTCGCGCTGTTCATCGATCCGGGCGCGCTCGCGAACCTCGCGGATCACGATCCCGCGCGCCGGCTCGGTGATCACAACCTCGGCGACTTCCTGCTCGCCATCGAGGGCGTCAGCCACTTCATCTACACGATCTGCTGCGCGCGCGTGGATCGGCCGGTCAGCCAGCTCGAGCTCGAGCTCCAGGCCGAGGTCGACAAGTACGTGACGTGCCTGCTGACGACGGAGGTCGAGGCCGACGCGTCCTCGGCGTTGCGCCGGCGGCTGTTCGGCGACGCCGAGTACGAGCCCGATCTCGATCACGAGGAGCACGCCCGCTATCGCGCCGCCAACGACAACGCGAACCGCTATGCCGCGTGGCTCGAGCACACGTTCGTGAAGCGCCGCAAGATCCCCGAGATGCTCGGCGAGCTGCGCCGGTTCTACCGGCTCGGCCTCGCCGGTAAGCTGGCCGATATCGCGCGCGCGGCGTAGCTGCGGCGGGCGCGCTGATCAGGGCGCGGCGAGCGTCACGGTGATCGTGACCTTGCGCGCGAGGCCGAGCACGAGCTTCGTGCCCGGCGGCGCGCGCATGATCGCCCACGCGGCGCTCGAGTTGGCACCCGCCACGTCGACGCCGTCGATCGACGTGATGACGTCGCCGACCGCGAGCTCGGTCTTCGCGGCGGGGCCGGCGGGATCGATCCAGCTGACCTTGTACTCGTGCTGATCGGGCTCGGTGTCGCGCGGCTGCTCGGCGAAGTTGAAGCCGAGCTCGCCCACCGGCTCGTTGGTCTTGACCCGCTTCTTGTGGATCGTGAGGTCACCGAGCTCGATGGTGCCGCTGCCGTCGATGGTGCGCAGCGTGCTCGACACCATGTAGTCGCTCTCGCTCCAGTCCTTGGGCCAGCCGCGGATCAGCAGCTTGCCGCGCGGCGCATGCTTGAGCGTGAAGCGGCCGGTGTCGTCGGTGATGTTGTCGCGCTCGTCCCTGGAGAACGAGAACATGGTGCCGGCGCCCTTCGTGGGCATCGCCGTCATCCGGATCCCGGCGACCGGCCTGGTGGTGCCGTGCTCGACGACGCGGCCGGCGAGCGTGACCAGCGCGTCGAGCACGATCGCGAGGTCGAGCTGCTGCTGGCTGTCGGCGAGGTCGAGCTCGGTCACCTTCTGCCCGCCCTCCGCCTCGGCGGTGACCTGGAAGTGGCCGCGCGGGACGTCGTGGATCACGAACCGCCCCTCCGTGCGATAGAACTGCTCGCGTCGCGAGAACCCGCTGACCGGATCGCGGACGCTGATCGTCAGCTCGTCGGGCGCGCCATCGCTGCGCCGCGCGGTGCCGCCGATCGCTCCGGTCGCCTTGATCTGGAGCTTCGCCACGGTGCCGACCGCGACGTGCTCGGCGATCGCCTCGCCGCCGCCCTTGCGGAACGCGCGCACGGTGTACGAGCCCGCCGAGAGCCGGGTCAGCGTGAAGCTGCCGTCGAGGCCGGTGATCACCGGGCGCTCGTCCCACGACCACCGGGTCGCCTGCACGCTCGACTTCTGCGCCCCGGCCGCGTCGGACTCGCGGGCCGCCGAGATGAAGGCATCGGCGACCGGCTTGCCCGCGGTGTCGACGACGCTGCCGCGGATCGTGCCCCGCTGCGACTCGACGACGAGCCGCACGCTCGCGGTCTGGTTGGCGCGCACCGTCGAGCGCTCGCCTTGCTTGGCGTCGTCCGTGGTGCCCGGCTTGCGGAGCTCGTCGCTCCAGCTGCGCTGCGCGAGGACCCGGTAGTCGCCCGGTCGCAGGGACTCGATCGAGAAAGCGCCGGCATCGTCGGTCTTGTGATCGCCCCCCCAGCCCCACGTACCGCCCGCGATCGGACGCGCCTGGACGTCGATGTTCGCGACCGGCTGCCCTTCGGCGTCGACCACGACGCCCTTGATCGCGCCCGCATCCTCCATCACGAGGTCCTGCTCGACCGTCGCGCCCGCCGCGACCTCGATCTTGTAGCCGTCCTTCGGCGCGACGCCGTGATCGCTCGTGACCTCGACCTTGTACGTGCCGGCCTTGAGCCCGGTGAGCGCGTAGCGGCCATCGCGCGCCGCGGTGTCGCCGCCCCAGTCGGTCTTGCCGCGGGCCGCACCGCCGACCGAGCGCGCCCAGACCTGGGCATCCGGGACGGGCGCGCCGCTCTTCGTCAGGATCCGACCGGTCAGCGTCGCGCCGGCGTCGACCTCCCAGACCAGGCCGCTCACCGGCTGGTCAGCGACCACGATCGGGTCGTACTTCTCGCGGCTCTGGTAGCCGCGGCACGAGACGTCGACCGCATAGGTCCCGGGCAGCACGCCCTCGGCCCACACCCGGCCATCGGGTTCGACCCGCACCTCGAGGGATCGCTTCTTCGCGGCGTCCTCGAGCGAGACGCTCGGCTCCTGGCATGGCTGCTGCGTCGCCGCGATCACGACCTTGCCGTCGATCCGGACCGCCGGGAACAGCTTCACGACGACGCCCTGCACGTGCTGGCCGAGGCCCACGAGCGTGGAGCCTTCCGTCCGGCCGTAGCCGCGATCGGTGCGGGCCACGGCGACGTAGCGTCCGGGCGTCAGCCGGGTGCGACGGAACCCGCCCTGCGCGTCGGTGAACGTGGTGTCGCCGCTGTCCCAGCCCCAGTCGTTCGTGCCGACCAGCACGCGGGCACCTTCGATGGGCGCGCCGGTCGCGGCATCGACGACCGTACCGGCGAGCGAGGACTCGGGGGTGAGCAGGAGCTCGACCTTGCCGGGCGCCTTCGTCCACTCCGAGCTGCTCGCGTAGCCATCGGCCCACGCGATCACGGAGACGCCTCCGGCGGCGACCCACAGCGAGAACGTGCCGTCGTCGGCGGTCTCGGTCACGGCGCGGGCCGTGGCCCCGGTCCACCGGTTGCCACCCGCGGAGACCTTCGCGTTGGCGATCGGGCCACCGGTCACGTCGGAGACCGTGCCGGTGAGCTCGACGCCGCCGGGCCGCAGCGTGATGTCGATGCCGGTCTTCTGCTCGCCGGCCGCGAGGCGCACGGTCGTCTGCTTGCGGTCACCACCGGGATGATGCGACGCGGGCTGGTAGGGCCGGCCCGCCGCGCTCACCGTGTAGCGAGCGGGATAGAGGTTCGCGATCACGTAGCCCCCGCGCTCGTCCGTCATCGTGCAGAACGAGTCGATCAGGAGCTCGTCGTCGAGCTCGTGCGAGCTGCCATCGGCGCAGACCTGGATCTTCGCGACCGGCGCCTTCGCCTCGTCGGTGACGGTGCCGGCGAGCGAGCCGCGCGACAGCGTGCGCGGATCCGGTCGCACGCGGGCCGCCGTCGGTGCTGCCGTGCTGCCGGAGGTCGTCGTCGGCGCGGCGAGCGGTCGGCTGCGTGGTCCCTCGTCGCGGCACCGCCACAGCACCACCGCGAGCACCGCGAGCGCGACGCCCGCCACCCACCCGAACCTGCGCTTCATGACCTGCCCTCCATCGGAGCGATGCTACTCGAAGCGGACACGAGCTCGGGGGCGATCACGGGCATCTGGCAAGCAGGACGCATGCCCGAGCGCGCGGGTTGCATCCGACCCGCACGCGGCCAGCAGCCGTCAGCGCGTGCCAGGCGGTCGGCTACCCGAGCACGCGATTGTCGATCAGGCGCGTCTTGCCGACGACCACCGCCATCACGAGCACGGCCTTGCGCTTCACGTGATCCACCGCCGTCAGCTCGTCGGCGTCGCGGAGCTCGACGTAGTCGATGCGCGCGAGGGGCTCGGCTTCGATCGGCGTGCGCGCGGCGGCGAGCAGCGCGTTCTCGG
>JALZOI010000959.1 GCA_030857245.1 Myxococcota bacterium | reverse complement strand
GGCGTGGGCCGGTGGCGTCGGGCGGGGCGTGGGCGAGCCCATCGCGGGCCCGACCTCGGGCGCCGCACCCGCCGCGACGGCATCCTCGATCTCGTCGAAGTTCGGGCCGCCGAGCATCGTGGCATCGCCCTCGGGCATCCCCCCCTCGCCGAGCGTCTCCACGACGTCGACCTTCGCGGCGGCCGCGGGCACGCCCGCGATCAGGCCGTCACGGCCGACCCGCTTGTACTGCTCGAGCTGCTGGCGCTCGCGATCGATCTCCGACGAGAACACTTCCTTGAGCCAGCCCGAGAGCGACTTCGCCGTGAACACGACGTCCTGCCCCATCAGGAACTGCTGGAGGTCGGCCAGCATCTCGCTGCACCACTGGTAGCGCTCGTCGACATCCTTCGCGAGCGACTTCAAGATGATGCGCTCGACGGCTTCGGGGATGTTGGGGTTGAGCTCGCGGGGCGGCCGGATGTCGACGTTGCGGACCTTCTCGAGCGTCGAGAAGTCGGTCTCGCCCTGGAACAGGCGCTCGCTCGTCAGGCACTCGTACAGCATCGTGCCGATCGCGAAGATGTCGCTCCGTCGATCGAGCGGCAGGCCGCGGACCTGCTCGGGGGACATGTAGCCGAACTTGCCCTTGAGCACGCCGGCCATCGTCCGCGAGTTGCGCGACGTCGCCTTCGCGATGCCGAAGTCGATGACCTTGACCTCGCCCTCGTAGGACACGAGGACGTTCTGCGGCGAGCAGTCGCGGTGCACGATCTCGAGCGGGCGCCCGAGCGGGTCCCGCTTGCGGTGCGCGTAGTCGAGGCCCTCGAGCACCTTGGCGATCGAGAAGCACGCCATCGGCACCGGCATCGGCTGCTTGATCTTGCGGAGCCGGTTCTGGATCTGCAGGAGATCCTTGCCCCAGATGTACTCCATCGCGATGAAGTGCGAGCCGTCGATGCGGCCGAGCTCGAAGATCTGGCAGATGTTCGCATGCGCGAGCTGCCCGGCGATCTTCGCCTCGTCGATGAACATCTTGATGAAGTCGCGGTCCTCGCCCATCGTCGGCAAGATCCGCTTGATCGCGATGATCTTCTCGAAGCCTTCAACGCCATAGCTCTTGGCCTTGAACACCTCCGCCATGCCGCCGACGCTGATGCGATCGAGCAGCAAGTATTTGCCGAACGGGACCGGCTGCCTCACTCGGTAGAATCGTAACTGAGTCGTTTCACCGATCACAATGAAGAAGGGGCCCATACGCCTCGGCCCAGTGACCGCAGTGTCGCAGGCAGGACGACGTCGAGAGGTGAGCTGGCCAGGGGCTGCGAACCCCAACTCGACGGTTCTGAAGCCCGCGAGTCAGAAACTTCCGGTGACGCCGACCATGCCGCCGCCGGTGGCGGGCGCGACGAACGGTTGCATCGACTCCTTGCGCCGATAGCCCGATACACCGTCGTACACGCCGTAGCCATACGTGAGGATCAGTCCGACGCCGGTGGCGAAGTTGAGGACGCGGAGCTGCGACGCGCTCTGCGCCCGGTCCTTGCCCTGATCGCAGGTCACGCTCTCGCCGCCGTCGCCCGTGACGCGCGTGCACCACGATCGGAGCACGAGGTACGACGTGACGTTGCCGATCGCCAGCGCGCCGAGCAGGCCGCCGATCACGTACGCCTTCGTACGATCACCGTTCTGGATCTGCCCGCCTGGCGGGACGAGGTTGAGCAGGAAGTAGCGGCGCTGCTTCGGGCGGCGGGCGCGCAGCGCCGCGGCGTGGCGGGTGCGGACGCCCTCGAAGAACGAGACAACCTCGGGCGGATAGAGCGCGAGATCGAGCCGCGCGTCGAGCTCGAGCTGGAGGTATGCCAGGAAGTGCGCCTCGGCCGCGGGCTCGCGATGCTGGAAGAAGGCGGCGAGGCCCGCGAGCCGGTGCGCCTCCGCGAGATCCGCCGGCGGCAGCTGCCCGTGCAGCAACGGATCGACGAGCGCCGTCACGCGGGGCCAGTCGCCCTCCGAGGCTGCCGCGTTGCCATCGCGGAGCGCGGCGGACGGCGTGGCCGGGGTGGCGGAGGGCGGTGCGGGTTGCGCATGCGCGCGCGGCGCGATCGCGAGGCCGCACAGCACGGCGAGCCCGATGCGGTTCACGGCCCTCCTCATCGCCATCCGGCCACCGCGCGCCGCACGTGCGGCCGCAGGATCGAGAGCACCTCGCGGGTGACGCGCGCCGCGAGCAGCTCGGGTGTCATGCCCCGGTCACCGACCACGGTATCCGTGACGACCACGCGATCGAAGACGACCTCGGTCGCACTCGCGATCCGCACGCGGACCCGCGCCCGCGCGAGCGGCACCGCGCCGGGCTCGACGGTGTAGCGCAGCACCTCGAACAGCACCGCGCGATCGGCCGCGCTGCTCGCGACCGTCGCCGGCGCCGCGGGACGATCGAGCTGCGCGGGATCGACC